>JBDSRE010000023.1:0-4176 GCA_039929465.1 Sphingomicrobium sp.
TCGGCGGGGGCTACAAATATGCCATGTCAGGGGAGGGATGCGGCTTTCTCCACGCCCCGCCCGGCTTCGGCCCGCGACCGCGCAACACCGGCTGGTTCGCCGAGTTCGAGGACCTTAGCCTCCCGCCCGGCGTCGTCGGCTACGCCAAGGACGCCAACCGGTTCATGGGTGCGACGTTCGATCCCTCGGCGCTGTATCGCTTCACCGCGGTGCGGCGAATGCTTGCCGACAATAGGCTGACCACCGCGCGGATTTCGGCGCACGTCGATGATCTGCAGCGCCAATGCCTCGCCGCGCTTGGCGGCACGCCGCTGGCCCACGCCGAGCAGCTCAATCCGTTGCAAAGCGGGCCACACGCACGCTTTTTGGCGTTTCGGAGTCCGTTGGCGCACCGCTGGCACGTGGAATTATCAGAGGGCAATTGCATCACCGACGTGCGTGGTGATGTATTGCGCATCGGTTTCGCCCTCTATCATGATTCCGACGATGTCGACCGGCTGGTGAAGCTTTTGGGGGGAATGCAGTGACCGGGATCAGTTCGCCGCCGCGGAGCCGGGCATCGCTCGTGCTCGCGCTCCTGCTCATCGCCTACATCTTCAACTATCTCGACCGCCAAATCCTCGGCATTTTAGCGGGGCCGATCATCGCCGAACTGCACTTCACCGACACCCAGTTCGGACTGCTCAGCGGCCCGCCCTTCGCGTTGCTTTATTCGCTGCTCGGCGTCCCGTTCGCGCTGATTGCCGACAAGACCAGCCGTAGTCGGGTAATCACCGCGGCGCTGACTTGCTGGAGCGCGTTTACCGCCTTGTGCGGGAGCGCCTCGACCTTCTGGCAGCTATTCATATTCCGCATGGGCGTCGGGGTCGGTGAGGCCGGGGGCGTCGCGCCGAGCTACGCCTTGATCGCCGACTATTTCGAGCCCCACCGCCGCGCTCGGGCAATGGCGATCTTCTCGCTCGGTGTGCCAATCGGCCTGTCTCTCGGGACGCTGATCGGTGCCCTGATTGCGCACGCGATCAACTGGCGCGCGGCGTTTTATGTAATGGGCGTTGCGGGAGTGCTGCTTGCGCCGATCCTGCTCATCTTCGTCCGCGATCCGCCCCGTGCCCGAACGCCGGTCGCCGCCGTGCCGATCGGCCAGGTGTTCGGTATCCTCGCCAAGAAACCGGTTTTCTGGCTGATGGCGTTCGCCGCCGGATCAAGCTCGCTGTGCGGCTATGGCCTCGCGACCTGGACCCCCTCGGTGCTCGAGCGCAGCTTCCACATGGGCTTGGTCGAGCGCGGTGAATTCCTCGCCTCGGTGGTTCTGCTCGGCGGCTGCACCGGCGTGTTCGCGGGCGGCTGGTTCGCCGATCGCCTCGGTGCGATGGACCGCGGCTGGTACGCCAAGCTGCCGACCATCGCCTGGCTAATCACCGCGCCGATGTTCGTTGCCGGGCTGATGTCCCCTAGTCCGTGGATGGCGTGGCCGCTGCTGCTGATCCCCAACGCGCTCAACATCCTGTGGCTCGGCCCGGTCACGACCGCGGTCCAGCACCTTGTCCCGCAGCCGATGCGCGCGACCGCGTCGGCCACGTTCCTGCTGATCAACAACCTCATTGGGCTCGGTGTCGGCCCACTGCTGATCGGGCGATTGTCCGAGGCGTTCAAGTCGACCTACGGGGTTGATGCGCTGCGCAACGCCGCAGTCGCTTGCACCGCTTTCTACCTGTTAGCGGCGCTTCTCATGTCGCTGTGCATCAAGCCGCTGCGGGCCGCATGGCTCGACGACGCACAACCGCAACACTCTCAATAGTCTGACAAATAGCCAAGGCGCGGCCGGGCGCGACCAGATGCTTGCCGGGCCGAGGTCCCTGCACGGCTTCATCGGCAGCGGCCGCGGGTTGAGGAAAGGTTGCGCTAAATCCCGTCGGAAGTGGATGAGAATTGCCAATATCTGCCGATTGCCAAGCTTTCCGCAATACCAAAGTGGAGCTGTTATTAGGGCTGAGACTCATAACCACCACATGATAGTGGCGGCGAGGTGGATGTTGCCCAGGAAGTTGGCAGCGAGCTTGTCGTAGCGGGTGGCGAGGCGTCGGCAGTCCTTCAGGCGGCAGAACATGCGCTCGATGGCGTTGCGGCCCTTGTAGAGTGTCTTGCTGAAGCAGCTTTTCCAGAGGCGGTTGCGCTTGGGTGGGATGTTTGGGACTGCGCCCTGCTCCTCGATCAGGTCGCGGACGCGGTTGCTGTCGTAAGCACGGTCGGCGTGGACGATGCATCGCCGTGGCAGGTTCGCCAGAAGCCGCTCGCCCGCCTTGCAGTCCGCAGCCTGGCCCGGTGTCAGCAGGAAGGCGAGTGGCCGCCCCTGTCGATCGGCGATGGCGTGGACCTTGGTGTTGCGACCGCCCCGGCTGACGCCGATCGCCTGGAAGTGCGCCCCCCTTTTCCGCCCGCTGCCGAACGGTGGACCTTCACATGGGTGCTGTCGATCAGCACCTCGGTCGGCGGCCCGCCTTCAGCGGCCAACGCCTCGAACACGGTGCGCCAAACGCCCTTGGCAGCCCAGCGCACGTTGCGATTGTAGAGCGTCTTGGGCGGCCCGTAGATCGCGGGCGCGTCCTTCCACCGGCAACCCGACTGCAGCACATGCACGATGCCGCTGATCACCCGCCGGTCATCGACACGCGGCACGCCCCTCGGCTTGTTCGGCAGCATCGGCTGCAACCGCGCCCACTGCCTGTCGTCCAACCAGAACTCGCCTGCCATCTCGCGCTCCCGATACCCCGGAAGCTTGAATCACGTCTCAGGCCCAATGGGAATTCTGTTTATGGGTCCCGGCCCTAGCCAAAATTTGTTCGACCAAAGTGGAACCCGACCGGTTGAGGCCGACAACGAAAATCGGCCCAAGCTCAGTGCAGCCCGCGTTGCGGTTTCGATCGAAAAACTCAGGTGTCAGGCAAGCAATCGATTCGTCGATGAATCCTGAAATCGTCTGCTCTTCGCTGAAGGTTTTTGCGCGAATTGCGTTACCTGCGGCATAGTGACGAAAACTCTCATCGTATTTGCCCCGATCCTCAAGTGCCTTTCCGAGAGCAAAATGTATATGGAGCATGTCGTCGTCAGACAGCTTGCGGCTCAGCGCTTGGCGCATCGCGGCAACATCGCCCAGGCTGAACTCGTACGACTTCAAGTTTGACAGGTGCCACCATGGTTCGCCGTAAGTCTTTGCAAAGCGAATGGCGCGCCTCAGTGCGCTTACTGCTTCGTCTGCCCGCCCCACAGTCCTGAACGCGGTTGCGAGCCTGCACCAGTGCCAAGGCTTCGAGGGATGTTCGCGGACAATTTGCTGTCGGAGACTGATCGCTCGCTCGTGAAACCCTAGATTACTCAGCACGGTGGCTTCGATTTCCTTGATCTGAAGCTTATTGCGAACTGATTGTGAAAGGCGTTCGATCTCCGCCAACGCAACCGCCGCATTACCCCACCGCTGCAAGTGCTCGATAAGCGCGAACCGCCGATGTGTTGAGGGATCCGCCGCTGCAGCGCGTTGAAAATGCAGCGTCGCTTCCTCAACTGACTTTTGTGCGACTGCGATTTCGGCCAATTTGGTGAGCGCGTCGGCGTCCATCGGGTCCGCAGCAATCTGATGCTGAAGTGCCTGGCGCGCACCCAGAATATTGCCGGCCCTAAGAGCCGACGACGCGAACTCAACAACGGCGCGCGACACAGTCGATTGATTAAGTTGGGGCAATCGCAAGACCATGTTCGAACTCCCGCTTGAGCTGATTGAATCTTGGCAATAGCTTCTTCGCGGGCTCCCTTACCGTCAAGGTGTTCCTAGTTGCCGACACATCCAATATTCAGCCCAGCAGAGGCGCGTCACAATAACGCAAAAAATACGAAACTGACACGGCAACACTGCACTTTCACGAATTTTCGCTGGGTCGGCCACTGTCCGCTTTGGGTCGAAAGCAGACGTAGCTGTTTGTACGAAAAAGGCCGCCGCCAGCTAGGGACGACGGCCTGATTCATTTGAAAGCCGAGCCGCTTATTCTTCGGTCTTCGCTTCCTCGACCTTGGTCTCGCCGTCGATCAGGTAGTCGCCGGCGTCGGCGTCGGTGCCGTGACCCGACGGGACCACCGCACCAAGCGGATCGTCGCCGATTCCGGCGCTGTCACGCGGGCTGCGCG
>JBDSRE010000024.1:0-6442 GCA_039929465.1 Sphingomicrobium sp.
AGGATGGAGCCGGCGGCGTGAACAGCGCGGTCATCGTCTTCCCTGGATCCAATTGCGACCGCGACCTTGCTGTCGCGCTGGAAATGGTGACCGGGCGCAAGCCGGCAATGGTCTGGCACCGCGACAGCGAGCTTCCCGACGGCACCGATTTCATCGGCATCCCGGGCGGCTTTTCCTTCGGCGATTACTTACGTTCCGGAGCGATGGCAGCGCGCAGCCCAATCATGCGTTCGGTCGTCGACGCCGCAGCCCGCGGAGTGCCCGTGATCGGCATTTGCAACGGCTTTCAGGTCCTTACCGAAATCGGCCTGCTGCCCGGCGCACTGATGCGCAACGGCGGTCTTCACTTCGTCTGCCGTTCGGTCGGCCTCACGGTCGAAAACAGCCAGAGCCTGTTCACCGCCGGCTATGATCAGGGCGAGGAGATCACCGTTCCGGTGGCCCACCACGACGGCAATTACCAGGCCGATACAGAAACCCTCGACCGGATCGAAGGCGAAGGTCGGGTCGCTTTTCGTTACCGCGAACAGGTCAACGGCTCAGCGCGCGACATCGCCGGAATCCTCAACGATGCTGGCAATGTGCTGGGCCTGATGCCCCATCCCGAACGCGCGGTCGAACCCGCGCATGGCGGCACCGACGGCCGCCGCTTGTTTGAAGGGCTCCTGGAAACCGTCGCCTAGCTGTTCCACCAGCCGACAATTGCGGTTAACTTCATCTTATGGCGAGCGCCCGTAGCTCAGCTGGATAGAGCATCGGCCTTCTAAGCCGAATGTCGCAGGTTCGAGTCCTGCCGGGCGCGCCAGTCTAAAAAGGGGGTCATCATTGGTCAGGAAGGTTCGCGAGAACACGGCCAAGGTTGAGCAGCGAATCGAGCGCGAGGTCGAGGCCAATGGACCGCGCCTGATCCACATCGGAAGCGGAGTATTGTTGTTCATCCTCGGCGCCGGGATCACCGCCATCGGCCTGCTCGCGGTCAAGCCCGGTATCACGCCGCCTGACGAATATGCCGGCGGCCCGATCGGTGCCAGCGTTTCGAGCGCGTCCTTCGCGCCGCCGGCCAAATCAGCGCTGCCCGCCGGGCCCGAAGGCCAGGCAATCAGTCGCGCGATCGACCTGTTCAACAACACCGGGGTCAAGGCCGCGCCCTATGTCGGCAATGGGCTGGCGTGCAAGAATTGCCCCCTCGATGCGGGCCGGAAAGCGGGCGCCGCACCGATGTGGGCGGCGTGGGTGATTTCCTGAATTCTATGCCCGCACCGGATCGATCACGACCATGACCGACCGAATCCGCGGCTGCTTCATCAATTCGATGAATGCCCAGGACAGCCCCTCGGGCGGACCGCCGCCGCCAAATTCACCGATCTACAGCGATTTGCAGATGTATTTCGCCTGGCTCGCCAAGGGCGCTCCGGTTGGCGCCAAGCTCGCCGGTGGCGGCTTCCCGCCATTCGCCGAGCCCGCCGCCGGTTACGATCCGGGACGTGGCAAGGCGGTGTTCGAGCAATATTGCGCCGCCTGCCACGGCAATGGCGGCCAGGGCGCGCGCCAGCCCAACGGCGCAGTGGTCTATCCGCCGCTGTGGGGGCCGCACAGCTACAATTGGAACGCTGGAATGGCGGTGCTCCCGCTCGCCGCCGCCTTCATCAAGGCCAATATGCCCTATGAGGAGGCCAATACGCTCACCGACCAGCAGGCGTGGGACGTGGCGGCCTACATCAATAGCCAGGAACGGCCCAAGGACCCGACCCAGATCGGCACGGTGGCCCAAACCGCGGCCAAGAGCTTCACCGGCTTCCCGACCTATTACGGCAAGACCGTCGACGGCCATTTGCTCGGCTCTGGAAGCTCCGGGTCGGGTCCGTTTCCAAAGAGCAAATAGCCTATGGGACAAGCTTGCCGGGGTTCATGATTCCGAGCGGGTCGAGGGCGTGTTTGATTGCGCGCAGCGCGTCGATCCGACCGGGCGGGGCGAGGCGAGCGAATTCGGCGAGCTTGAGCTGGCCGATGCCGTGCTCGGCGGAAATTGAGCCGCCCGCTGCAGTAACTAGATCATCGACCATGCGCGTGATCGCGGCCCCGTCGCCGGCGTAGAAGTCGTCGCCCTCGCGCGTACCGGCGCGAACGTGGAAATGGACGTTGCCATCGCCGAGGTGGCCAAAGGCGCTGGCAATAGTTCCGGGGAATGCCGCCTCGACCTGCCCCGCGGCATCGAGAATGAAGCCGGGCATGGCATCGACCGCGACCGAAATGTCGTGGGCCAGGGTCTGCCCCTCGGCGCGCTCGGCCTCGGAGATTGAATCGCGCAATTTCCAGAAGGATTCGGCCTGGGCTTCGCTCGTCGCAAGCGTCGCATCGGTGATCAGCCCCGCCGCGAGCGCATCGCCGAGCCAGGTTTCGAGCTGAGCGGCCAACCCGCCATTCGAAGCTGCGCTGGTTGCTTCGATCAGAACGTACCACGCGTGACTGCCGCCGAGCGGCGCTCGGGTGCCAGGGATGTGTTTGAGCACGAGTTGTAGCGAATCTTCGGGCACCAACTCAAACCCTTCGACCGCCTCGGTGCGCGCCTCGAGGAAGCGCAGTAGTTCGAGCGCCTTGACCGGGCTATCGGTCCCGGCCCAGGTCACCACGCGTTCGGCAACCGCTGGCACCAGCCTGAGCGCGACCGCCGTAATCACGCCCAATGTGCCCTCGGCGCCGATCAGCAATTGGTCGAGGCTGTAGCCGCGATTGTCCTTCTTGAGCCCCGACAGACCGTGGTGGATAGTGCCGTCGGGAAGCACCGCCTCGACCCCGGCGATCAGCGATCGCATCGTCCCGAAGCGCAGCACCTGGGTGCCGCCGGCATTGGTCGAGGCAAGGCCGCCGATCGTGCAACTGCCCCGCGCGCCGAGCGTCAGCGGGAAGCGCAGGCCCTTGTCGTGGACGGCGTGGTGAAGGGTTTCAAGCACCGCCCCCGCCTCGGCAATCGCCGTTCGCCCGGCGACGTTAATTTCGCGAATCCGGTTCATCCGCCGAAGCGACAGCAACAGCGCAGAGCCATCCTCAGGCGGGGTGGCGCCAGCGCACATGCCGGTATTGCCCCCCTGCGGCACCAGCGCGACCCGATGTTGGGCGGCGAGCTTGACCACTGCAGCGACTTCCTCGGTCGAGGCCGGGGCGAGGATCGCTTCCGAAAGCCCGTGAAAGCGCCCGCGCCAGTCGCTCAGCCATGGCTCGATATCGGCGGGATCGTTGACCACCCCCTTGGGCCCAAGTTCGGCCTTGGCGCCTTTTATGACTCGGTCGATCGCGTTCATCGCTCTCGCATAGCGCGAAAATGGCCGCTTGGCAGGGCCGCAGCGCGGGTCCAAGCTCTCCGCCATGGCCAAGGAACTTATCATCGTCGTCGCCCGCGCCCGCAACGGCACCATCGGCAAGGACAACACGCTACCGTGGCACCTGCCCGCGGACCTCAAGCGCTTCAAGGCACTGACCATGGGCAGCGCCATGCTCATGGGACGAAAGACCTTCGACAGCCTCCCCGGCCTGCTGCCCAGGCGGCGGCACATCGTCCTCACCCGCGACCGCAACTGGTCGGCGCCGGGGGCCGAGGTGGTTCACGATGAGGTTTCGGGGGTGGAAGCGGCGGGCAACGGCACCTTGTCAGTGATCGGGGGAGCCGAAATTTTCGCCTTGTTCCTGCCCCAAGCGTCGAGGATCGAGTTGACCGAGGTGCTGGCCGATTATGATGGCGATATTGCAATGCCCGACCCGCGCCAGTCGGGGGCCTGGCTGGAGACGGCGCGCGAGGAGCATTCGGCCCAAGGCGCCAGCCCGGCGTTTCGCTTCATCACCCTGAAACGGGCCCCGATCTAGGCGTCCAGAATCGTTTCGATTTGCGCCGCGACATCGTCGACCGGAGCCATTCCATCGACCCGCCTAAGCAAGCCCTTTTCTTCGTAAAACGGCAATATCGGCGCGGTCTTGGCGCGATATTCGGCCATGCGCGTGCGCACCGTCTGTTCATTGTCGTCGGGGCGGCGTTTGAAGTCTGCCGACCCGCACAGGTCGCACGCCCCGGGCTTTTTGGTCGGCTTGAATTCATCGTGATAAGGGGCGCCGCATTCGGCGCAGGTGAAGCGCCCGGCGATGCGCTTGACCAACGCCTCTTCGTCAACCGCGAGCTCGATCACATGGTCGAGCTTGCGGCCGCGTTCGGACAGCAGGACGTCGAGTGCTTCAGCCTGCTGCGAGGTACGCGGGAAGCCGTCGAAGATGACTCCCGCACCGTCCGCCTCGTCGAGCCGCTCACCGATCAGCGCGCTCACGATTGCATCGCTGACCAGCTCGCCCTTTTCCATCACCGCTTTGGCCTTGAGCCCGACCGGAGTGCCCGCTGCAACCGCTGCTCGGAGCATGTCGCCAGTGGACAATTGGACCATTGCCCGAGCCGCCTGCAACCGCGCAGCCTGAGTGCCCTTGCCCGCGCCCGGTGGTCCCAAAAGGATGATATTCAACATTCTCTCCACGCCCGATCGTCCTGAGTTTGTCGAAGGACTGCCTTGTGGCTGTTTAAAGAACAAATCGGCGCTTCGACAAGCTCGCCGCGAACGGAAGCAGGCGCTAGCGTCTACCGACGCCTACCGACGCCTGGCGGTCTTGAGCTTCGCCTTCTTGATAAGGTCGCCATATTGGTGCGCGATCAGATGGCTCTGGATCTGGCTGACAGTGTCCATGGTGACGTTGACCACGATCAGCAGGCTGGTTCCGCCAAGAGTGAAGCCAAGCCCTGCACGCGAGGCCAGTAGCTCCGGAATCAGGCAGATAATCACGAGATAGGCCGCGCCGATGACGGTGATCCGGTTAAGCAGATAGTCGAAATAGGTTTCGGTCGCCTTGCCCGGGCGGATGCCGGGAATGAAACCACCGTGGCGCTTCAGATTCTCCGAGGTTTCTTCGCTGTTGAACTGAACCGCGGTGTAGAAAAAGCAGAAGAAGACAATCCCGGCCCCGTAGATCAGCAGGTAAAGCGGCGCGCCGTGCTGCAGATATGTGCTGATGGTGATCAACCATTCGCTCGAACTGCTATCGGAGCTGGCGCCGCGCCCAGCCCATTGCAGGACGGTCAGCGGCATCAGCAGAAGCGACGACGCGAAAATCGGCGGAATCACTCCGGCGGTGTTGATCTTGATCGGCAGGTGGCTTCGTTCCTGCTGCATGCCGCGCGCGGTTTGGCGCTTGGGATATTGGATCAGCACCCGGCGCTGGGCCCTCTCCATGAAGCAGATACCGAGAACGAGGACGATCGCGAGCACGAATACGCCGACCACTACAACGCCGCTCAATGTGCCGGTTCTAGCGCCCTCAAGCAATTGAGCGATGCCCTGGGGTAACCGGGCGACAATGCCCGCCATGATGATCAGCGATACGCCGTTACCAATCCCACGGCTGGTGATCTGCTCGCCGATCCACATCAGGAACAAGGTGCCCCCGACAAGGCTGACGGTGCCCGCGAATTCGAACAGTCCGCCCGGCTCGACAACCGCCCCGATGCCTTGTTTGAGAGTCTGCGATTCAAGCCCGCGAATGGCGAGATATCCCTGCACGAGGGTGATCGCGACCGTCAGATAGCGGGTATATTGATTGAGCTTCTTGCGCCCGGTCTCGCCTTCCTTGCGAAGCGCCTGCCACGGCCCATAGAGAGTGCCGCCAAGCTGCACCACGATCGACGCGGTGATGTACGGCATGACTCCGAGCGCAACGATGCTGAACCGTGCGAGCGCGCCGCCTGAAAAGGTGTTGAAAACGTCGAGGATTCCGCCGCTTTGGGTCTGGTAGAGCTCGCTCATCGCAACCGGGTCGATGCCCGGTACTGGAACGTATGACAGCAGCCGGAACAGGACTAGCGCGCCGATGGTGAACCACAGGCGCTTTTTGAGCTCGGTCGCCTTGGCAAAATTGGCCAGGCTGACGCTTGAAGCAAGTTGTTCGGCTGCGGATGCCATTTTGGTCAAATTCCTTGGATGCAGACGCTCATATAGGCCGCATTGCCATCATTGCGAGCAGCGCAAGCGCGGCCCGGCGGCGACGATCAGGCCTTGGCTTTGGCTGCTGCCTTGGCGACCTTGTCCGCCTTGTCCGCCAAGCGTGCTGCGCGAGCCTTGCCCTTTTTGGCTGCAGCGAGTTCAGCCGGGATCTTGGCGGCGATGATCTCCACCGATCCGCCGGCCTTCTCGACCGCTTCGCGAGCCCCCTTGGACACACCGGCGACCTTGAGCGCGAGCTTGGCCTTGAGTTCGCCCTTACCGAGCAGACGAACGCCGTCCTTGCCCCCTCGCGCGAGGCCCGCGCCCTTCAGCGCATCATGATCGAGCGTACCCTTGATATCGATCTTGCCGGCGTCGATCAGCTTCTGGATCGCGCCCAAATTCACCTCGGCATAATGCTTGGCGAAGATATT
>JBDSRE010000025.1:0-11725 GCA_039929465.1 Sphingomicrobium sp.
GTTCCGAGCACTAGCCACGATTGTCCTCGAGACGGTCGAGTGCAGTGCGATAATCGTCGTCGGCCAACAGCAACGCCCGCTCCAAATCGACATCCGCGGCGGTCAAGCCGTCGAAATGTTCCAATCCCCGGCCGTCGCAATCGATCGCCAGAAGGTTGCCAGAAGCGGCGATGAGCGCGGCGGCAAAGTCGCGTTCCGTACCGCTAATGCGCAGCAGCGCCATCACCCGTGCCGGATTCCGCGACAGCAATTCTTCCGCCGCGACCGCCGAATCCATGCCGGAACGCCGGGCAAAGGCGTGAGCGAGAAAGGCGATTTCCCCCTCGGCCGCGGCGGCCAGCAACAGCCGGTCGTCTAAGAAACCGCCCGAATCGAGCAAGGCCACCAGTTCTCCTGTGAGGGCGTCGAGGCTGCGCTCGGGATCGTTGCTTTCGGCGACCTCGGCCGCAGCCTGGACCAGCGCCTCGTCGACCGCCACAGGACCGTGAGTAGCGATCAAGTCGCTCCGAAGCGCGGCCCCGACTCGGCGGGCAAGCTGCCGAGCCGCTGGCGGCGGGACATCGTCGAAGGTCAGAAGACATTGGCCAAGAGTATCGCGGCGGCGGCCGCGCGCCAGCACCAGCGCCATCGCCGACGCTGCGGCGGGGCCATTGTCGTGGCTTACCAGCCCCTGGATGGCGCGGAGTTCGCGCCGGTCCGCGCGCGACCGTGCGGCGATGGCTACGTCTTCCTCCTCGGCGCGGCGAAGAAGCAGTGCCAGCAATGCTTCCTCATCGAGCAGTCCGGCATTCGTCAGGCGCTCGACCAGCCGGTAATCATCGTCGTAATTGGTCCCTGCCCAGCTCGCCGGGAGCACTGCGCGAAGCGCTGCGGCGACGTCCCCAACAAGCCGGTTGAGCATCGTCGTCATCAACGCGCGTTCCTGTTCGGTCAGCCGCTCAGAATGATCGAGAAAGAAGTCGCGGCGGACCGTCGCCAAGCGCCCGCGCCTGGCGCGGCTCAGCGACGGTTGCTGAACACGTGACAGTTCGACGGAATTTTCAGCGGCTGGCCGTTCTTCGGGCATCATTCGGCAGAGTGTAACCGATTTGGGTTAACTTCGGGTCAATTCCTTGGCCGAATGGCGCGCGTGCTGGACGATGAACAAGCTTGCGCCAGCGTAGAGCCACAGCACCACGAGGTAAAAGGTCCAGCCGCCGAAGATTGCAAACGGGATCGCGGAGAAGATCGCTCCGCGCCGCGACACCAGCCACAGGTCGATGCCGGCCGGGAATGGCGACTTTTCAATCCGTGCCGCTTCGGCGAACGCGCAGGCCGACACTGCGGCAATGAGCGGCGCCCAGCCATTGCCGTGATGGGCCTCCCACCAGCCGAGCGCGAGCGCGGCCAGGCCGGCCGCCGGCCACAAGGCGTTGCGGCTGGGCATTTTGGCGGCCAGCGGTGAAAGGCGCAGATTGGCGAGGCGCGCCGCGATCAGGTCGAGCGGAGTCGACACGACCAGCAGTGCCAATCCTGCAGCCATCCACCCTCGCAAAAAGCACAGCGCCGCCGCCAGGGTCAGTCCGAGCGCCGCCCACACCAGCACGGTTGGAGCAACCCGCATCGCCAACATCCGGCCGACGGCCTGCTCCTCGATCGGGGCAAGGATATAGCGGCTCGGCCAATCGGTCCGAGGCGCGCGCGAAGCGGCGACAAAGTCGCGCTGAAATGCGTCCAGCTGGTCGGCGCTCTCGACGAGGATCGTCTTCCCGCCTTCCTCGTCCACCTTGATTCGCCGCGCGTCGTCCTGGATCGCTCGGCGGAGCAGAGTCGATTGAAGGTCCCAGTCGCCGAGCATCGCGGCGGTCGAGCCGAGCAGATGCGCATCGATGACCGCCACCCCGGCCCAACGCGACTCGGAGTCGATCCTCTCGAACGCCCGATGCTCCTCATCGTCGGGGACGACGGCAATGACATGCTCGCTTTCTTCGGCGAGCCCGGCGATCAGCGCCGCCGGAGCGACGACTCCATCGCCGATAAGGAGAATCATCGATCCCGCGTCGAACCGGCTCACCGCTTCATGGATATCGCTGACTGGAAAGACCGCGATCCCGTCGAGTCGCAGCTGTTCGAGGATGTCCTGAAGCACCTGGGGAACACGTTCGACGACCACCGCGATCGGCGCCGCTCCCGCGGCGAAAGCGCACCGCACCTGATATTCGATCAGGCTTCGACCGGCGAGCGGAAGCAGCGCCCGAAGCTGGCCCGAATCCTCTTCCTGATAGGCGCCGATCAGCGCGCCGACGGCCATGTTTTACTCCCTCCCGGTCCAGCCCCCTTTTCTAGACGCTTTCGCCCGCCGTCAAAGGTGGTAAACTGCACCGCCATGACAGCCAGCCACAACCGCGCGGCCGCGACGCCGCCAGCCGATAGCATCTCCGAGCCGCTGGACCTGACCCCCGACCTGATGCTCGATCCCGGACCGCCGTTCGAAAACCAGCAATGGAGCGAGAGCCTGTCCGAGCATGTCGGAGCCGGCGGGCGCATGGTGCTGGGCTGGACCCTCGCCATCCTTGCCGGACTATGGCTCGGCTATGCCGCCTGGTCGGCGGGGCGAACGCTTGCGGGCCGGCCGCTTGCCTCGCCCGAAGTGGCGCAATGGGTCGCCGTTGCAGCCGGACCGCTTGCGCTTCTCGGGCTGGTGTGGCTGATGTTCGGCAGAACCCGGCGCAAGGAAGCCGAGCGCTTCACCCGATCGGTCGTGACGATGCGGTCCGAAGCGCGCTCGCTCGAAGCGCTGCTTGAGGTGCTGTCACGGCGCCTGACCGACAGTCACGGCTCCTTGAACGCGATGGCCGATCAATTGATGGGTCTGGGCGATCAGGCGACCGGCAAGTTCGATGCCATCACCCGCGAATTCGACTCGAGCAGCGAGCGCCTCGACCGCCACGGCCAATCGCTCGACCGCGCTGCCGAAGCGGCGCGCAACGATATCGGGGTGCTCCTCACCGACCTCCCCCGGGCCGAGGAAACCGCGCGCCTGCTGGCCGAGCAATTGCGCGCCATCGGCGGCACGTCGGCCGACAAAGCGTTCCAATTCGGTGAGCAGATCAGCCTGCTTTCGGCGCGCGCCCGCGAAAGTGATGAAACGATCAGCGGGGCGAGCCAGCGCTTGAGCGAGCGGCTGGCCGAGATCGAGCGGGCTGGAAACGCGGCGGCGGCCAAGGTCAATGAATCCGAAGCCAGCTTCTCGGGTGCGCTCGACGCATTGCTCGAGCGCACCTCGCTGACGCTCGCGGGCATTCGCAGCGGAATCGACACCCAGGCCGCGGCGGTTTCCGCTTTGGTCGAGCAGACCTCGGTTGGGATCGGTCGCGCCGGCGCCGAATCGGCCGAAGCGCTGGCCAATCATGTCGCCCGCGCCGACCATGTGCTCGAGGCCCTTGGCGGCAAGGTAGCCGAGCAGGAGGCGAGTTCGAAGCGCATGCTCGCCGACATCGACCAGGGATTATCTTTGATCGATCAGCGCTTCGCCGAACTAGCCGCAAGCGGCGACCAGCGCGCCGCTCATTTCCTCGATTCGCTAACCCGCGCCCGGAGTGCGCTCGAAAGCCTCGCCACTCAGGCCGGGGCGCAGGACGATGTCCTCGGCCGGCTCGCCGAGCAAAGCGAGACGGTGCGCACCCATATCGACTGGCTGGCGCAGGCAGCGCAAACGCTCCGTCCTGAAATCGGCTCGATTCGCGATGCCGCAGTCGAAGCGAGCGAGAAAATCGATCTCACCGGCGGCCTTCTCGCCGACCAGCAGGACCGGCTAGCGGCGATGCTGTCGACGCTCGACGAGGGGGTCGGGGATGCGCAATCGAAGCTGGTCGCGCTGACCGCGTCGATCACCCACACCCAGGCCGAGGCCGAGGCGCTGACCGCCGAGACCGGGCCGGCGCTGCTTGCGGCACTGCTGCAAGTCAAGGACGCCGCTGCGCACGCCGCCGAGCGGGCGCGCGAGGCGATCGCGGCGGTCATCCCCGAAAGCGCTGGCAAATTGTCGGCCAAAGCCCGCGAGGAACTGGAAAAAGTCATCAAGGACAGCATCGTCGACCAACTGCGACAGGTCGAAGGTGTCGCCGCGACCGCGGTCGAAACCGCGCGCGCTGCATCCGAACGGCTAACCCAGCAAATGATCAGCCTTGGCCAATCCGCCTTGGCACTCGAAGCGCATGTCGAGCAGACCGACAAGGACCAGCGCGAAAAGGACAGCGAAGCCTTCGTCCGCCGGGTCGCGCTGCTGATGGATTCGATGAACTCGGCGGCGATCGATGTCAGCAAGATCCTGTCCGACGAGGTCGACGACAAGGCGTGGGGAAGCTACCTCAAAGGCAATCGCGGCGTGTTTACCCGCCGCGCGGTGCGCCTATTGGGCGGCGGCGAGACCCGCGCAATTCGCGCTCACTATGACTCCGACCAGGAATTCCAGCACTCGGTCAATCGCTATGTCCACGATTTCGAAGCCATGCTTCGGCGCATCTTGGCCGAGCGCGACGGCGGGATAATCGCGGTCACCCTGATGTCGTCGGATATGGGCAAGCTTTACGCGGCGCTCGGCGAGGCCATCGACAAGCGGCGCTGACCGATCCTTCCCGGATCGGGGAGGAGTTAGTTGTAGAAATCGAGTTCGGCGGCGGTGATCCAGCCGTAGGCCCAATTGGCGATGTAGAATGCGGTCAGCACCACCGCCAGGAGCGCTGCCTTGCGCAAATGTCGCGGCAAGTCGAAGCGGTGCGGGGCGCTGTCGGCCTGGCCGCGCACTTTGGGAGTTCCCGCTTCCTCGTCGGTCCTCACCCCAAAGGGCAGGAGAATGAAAGTACTGGCGGCGAAAAACAGCGCGTAAATCGCAATGATCGAACTCAATTTCACCGCTCGACGGCCAGCTCGCAGACATCAACCACGGGCTTTTTGCCAGTCCACAAGGTCGCGCATCGACGGACCGCAAGGCGGACCGCTTCGCGCCGTTTCTCGGGCATCGCACCAGGGTCGAAGGCGCGCGCCGCGGCGTCGGTGGCGTCGGCGATGAAATCGTCGCGGTCGATCTCGACGGGGACACCAAACGGCCGCACCAGCGGCGGCCCCGCGAGGCGCCCGTCGGGCGACACCGCGACAGCGACCGTGATCACGCCGCCAAAACCGATCTTGCGCCGCTCGTTGATCGTTGTCCCGTCGGCGGGAAGGATGACATCGCCGTCGAGGACCAGCCGCCCGGCACGCACCACATCGACCTTGCGCATCGCGCCCGGCGCAAGGTGAATGACGTCGCCATTGGTCTGGAATATCGCTTGGGGCACGCCGTGGTCGAGCGCGAGGCGGGCCTGGGCGCGCATGTGACGGTTCTCGCCGTGGACCGGAATGACGATCTCGGGCCGGACCCAATCGTACATCTGGATCAGCTCGGGCCGGCCCGGATGGCCGGAGACGTGGACGTGAGCTTGCTTTTCGGTGACGATATTCACCCCGAGGTCGGCGAGCTGGTTCATGATCCGGCCGATAGCGATTTCATTGCCGGGGATAATCCGCGACGAAAACAGGACGGTGTCGCCATCAGTGAGTTTGAGCTGGTGATTGCCCGACGCGACCCGGCCGAGCGCTGCGCGCGGCTCGCCCTGGCCGCCGGTGGCGACGATCATGACTTCGCGCCGAGGCAGTCGCATAGCCTCGTCGAAGCCCACCGATTCGGGGAAATCGAGCAGATATCCAGTCGCCTGGGCAACCCGCTTAATGCGGTCGAGCGAGCGGCCTGCGACGCATAATCTCCGCCCGCTTTCGGTCGCCACCCGACCCAAGGTCTGAAGCCGAGCGACGTTGGACGCGAAGGTCGTAACCAGCACCCGTCCCTTGGCCTTTTTCACCTGCTCGAGCAGGCCCGCATGCACTCCTGCCTCCGAACCCGACGGCTGATCCTGAAAGACATTGGTCGAATCGCATACCAAAGCGAGTATTCCGCGGTCTCCGATCGCTTTGAGCGTTTCGGGGCTGGGCGGTTCACCGATCACCGGGGTGTCGTCGATCTTCCAGTCGCCGGTGTGAAAGACATTGCCGAACGGGGTTTCGATCAGCACTCCGTTACCCTCTGCAATCGAATGCGACAGCGCCACATAGGTGACCTTGAACGGGCCAAGCTCGATCGTCCCACCGCGCTCGACGATGTTGAGGTCGACGAGGCCAATCAGCCCCTCTTCCTCGAGTTTGCCCGCGATTAATCCGGCGGTGAACGGCGTTGCGTAGAGCGGCGCCTTGAGCCCCTCGGCGAGATAGGGAAGCGCGCCGATATGATCTTCGTGGCCGTGAGTAAGGACGATCCCGATCAGCCGCTCGCGCTCTTGCTCGATAAATTCGAGATCGGGCAGGATGAGGTCGACACCCGGATGATCGGGGCCGGCAAAATTGAGGCCCAAATCGACCATCAGCCACTGACCGCGGCAACCGTAGAGATTGACGTTCATGCCAATCTCGCCCGATCCGCCGAGTGCGCAGAACAGCAATTCCTCGCCGGGGATCACTGACATTTTATCGCCCCGTGGCAAGGGCGTGGAGCCGGGCCAGCCCCTGGATGGTGAGGTCGGGCTCGATCGCGTCGAAGACCTTGGTATGCTGGTCGAACAGAATCGCTAGGCCGCCGGTGGCGACGACGGTCGAAGCACCTCTGATCTCGCTCTTCATCCGCTCAACCAGGCCTTCGATCATCGCAACATAGCCCCAGTAAATGCCGATCTGCATCTGGCGTTCGGTGGTTCGGCCGATGACCGAGGAATCGCCCGGCGCCTCGATCGCGATACGCGGCAATTTGGCGGCGGCATCGACCAAGGCATCAAGCGACAGGTTGATCCCCGGCGCGATGATCCCGCCACGATACGCACCGTCCGGCCCGACCCAGTCGAAGGTCGTGGCGGTGCCGAAATCGACGACGATCAAATCGCCCTTGTGCTTGGCGTGCGCGGCGATGGCGTTGAGTGCCCGGTCGGCGCCGACATTGTCCGGCTCGTCGACATCAAGGCGGATCGGCCATCGCGCTTCGCTCAGCCCTGCGATCAGCGGTTCGACATGGAAGTATTTGTTCGCCAGCACGTCCAGATTATGGAGAGCGCGGGGGACGACGGTGCCGATTATCACCGCATCGACGTCGCTTTTGGCAAAGCCTTCAAGTTCGATCAGCTGATGGAGCCACACCGCATACTGGTCGGCGGTTCGGCGGGGATCAGACGCTATCCGCCAGCGAGTCCTGATCTCGCCATTTTCGACTAGCGCGAAAACGAGATTGGTGTTCCCGGCGTCGATGGCAAGCAGCATGGGCGCGCCTTAGGCCATGCGCGGCGGATTGGCGAGCAGGCCGACGCACTCAATCAAGCGACACGTCGCCGGCGAGGACCGTGTGCAATGCGCCATCCGGAAGTCGAAGCTGCAGCGCGCCGTCATTGTCGATACCGTGGAAGCGGCCTTCGACGATCACTCCGTCGCCGCCGTGGACCTTGAGCGCGGTGCCGACCACATGGGCGCGCGCAAGCCAGGCGTTGGCGAACAGCATCGGTGAGGCAGAGCGCCACAATTCGATCATCCGAGCCATCGCCGAGGCGAGGATCGGTGCGAACGCCGCCGGGGTCACGCGCGCTCCGAGATGCGCAGCGCGGCGGCCTTCGAGAACTGGCGCGGCGGCGAGATTGACTCCGATGCCGATGACGACCTTGTCGCCGCGCCGCTCGAGCAGGATTCCAGCAAGCTTGGCGCCATTGAGAAGCAGGTCATTGGGCCATTTGAGCAGCAGCGGCTGGTTTGGAACTGCCGCATCGACCGCTTCGGCCAAGGCGAGGCTTGCGACCATCGACAGGCTTTGCGCGGGCGGATCGCCGGAGCGAAGCTGGACCAATGTGCTGCCGGCAAAATTGCCCGGCACTGAAGTCCATTCGCGCCCTTGCCGACCCTTGCCCCGAAGCTGGTCGAGAGCGACCAGCCAATCGCCTTCGACCGCCCCCGCCTCGCCGATCAGCGAATCATTGGTCGATGCCGCCGAAGCGACGATCCGGATTCGGGTCAGAACAAGGATCCTGCGGCGCGAGCGGTCACTTCGCTGAGCAATCCATTGAATAGGAAATAGCCGATCGGCGAGATCGCAAGCACGAAGAGGAGCACCAGCGCACCCTCGATCGGCTGGCGCACCCGGACGTAGGGGGCAGCGGGATCATCGAAAAACATGACTTTGATGATTTTCAGATAATAATAAGCGCCGATAACGGTGCCGAGAATTCCAGCGACTGCAAGCGCAATGTAACCGCTGGCCACGGCAGCCTGGAACACAACAAGCTTCGCCCAGAAGCCGAACATCGGCGGTATGCCGGCAAGGCTGAACATGAAGAATAACAGCGCCCAAGCCATTCCGGGCCGCGTTTGCGACAGGCCGGCGAGGCTGGCGATGTCCTCCACCGGGCGGCCGTCCTCATCGCGCATCCACAACACGCACAGGAATACGCCAAGCGTCATCGCGACATAAACCGCCATATAGAACAATACCGACGAGGCCCCTGCTACGCCGCCGGCGGCAAGACCGATGAGCGCGAAGCCGACATTGTTGATCGACGAATAGGCCAGCAGGCGCTTGATATTGGTCTGGCCGTAAGCGGCGACCGCTCCGAGGAAGATCGAGGCCAAGGCAGCGACAATCACGATCTGCCGCCAGGCATCGATCGCCGGGCCCATGGCATCGAGGCACACCCGCGTTGCAAGCAACACCGCCGCGACCTTGGGCGCCGAAGCGAAGAAGGCGGTGACCGGGGTCGGAGCGCCTTCGTAAACATCGGGGGTCCACATGTGAAACGGAACCGCGCTGATCTTGAACGCCAGTCCGGCGAGCAGGAAGACGAGTCCGAACAACAGCCCGAGCGACAAATCGCCGCGCCCAAACGCCGCCGCCATCCCGGTGAAGCTCATTGTGCCGGTAAAGCCGTAGAGCAGCGAAATGCCGTAGAGCAGGATTCCGCTGGCGAGCCCGCCAAGCACGAAATATTTGAGCCCCGCCTCGGCCGAGCGCTCGTCGTTATGCCGGTAGGAAGCCAGAACGTAGGCCGACAGGCTCTGAAGCTCGAGCCCGACATAGAGCGAGATCAGGCTGGTGGCGGAGACCATCACGCCCATGCCCACCGCGCTGAACAGGATCAGCACCGCATATTCGGCGCCATGCTCGGTGTCGCGTTCGAACCACCCTTGGGCGGCGATGATCGCCACCGCTGCGGCGGGAAAGATCAGGGCTTTGCCGAACGCGCCGAACAGATCGGCGGTGACCAGACCGTAAAACTGCGGCCCGGCGTTGCTCGGCGCACCGATCAGCGCGACCGTCGCGCCGATCAGCGCGGCGACCGACAACCAACCGATCGTGGGCGCACTCTTGCGTCCGCCAAAGGCTGCGCCGAGCATCAGCACGATCGCGCTGATGGCGAGGATCGTTTCGGGCAGGATGGAGAGCAGCGGACTGTCCATCAATGCGTTCCCTCATGGCCAGCATCGACCGAGCGATTGGCCGCGCCCTTGCCCAGGACCAGGTCCGAGTCTCCCGCCGGGGCAGTCGCGTGAAGTCGCTCGACCAGGCGCCCGACATCGGCCCGGAACGGCTTGATAAACGGTTCGGGATACACGCCCATCCACAAGACCACCGCGGCGATCGGCGCGAGCAGCGACCATTCGCGGATGCTTAGATCGGGCATCGCCGACGCTTCCGCGGTGCGCGCCGCGCCGAAGCATATCCGCCAGTACAGCCACAACATGTACACCGCACCAAGGATGATTCCGGTGGTGGCGACGATCGCTGCCCACGTCGACGCTTCGTAGGTGCCGACGAGCGCGAGAAATTCGCCGACAAATCCGCTGGTCCCGGGAAGGCCGACGCTGGCCATGGTGAACAGCATGAACAGCAAGGCATAGCCGGGCATATTGTTGGCGAGACCGCCGTAGCGGTCGATCTCGCGGGTGTGGAGCCGGTCGTAGATCACGCCGACGATGAGGAACAAGGCGCCCGACACCAGACCGTGGCTGAGCATCACCACCATCGCGCCTTCGATCCCTTGGCGGTTCATCGCGAACAGGCCGAAGGTGACGAACGCCATGTGCGCGACCGAGGAATAAGCGATCAGCTTCTTCATGTCGCGCTGAACCAAGGCGACGAGGCTGGTATAGACCACCGCGATCCCGCTCAGTGCGAATACCAATGGCACGAATTCGGCCGAGCCCGCAGGGAACATCGGCAGCGAGAAACGGATGAAGCCGTAGCCGCCCATCTTGAGCAAAACGCCCGCAAGGATGACTGAGCCCGCGGTCGGCGCCTGAACGTGGGCGTCGGGGAGCCAGGTGTGGACTGGCCACATCGGCGTCTTGACCGCGAAGCTGGCGAAGAAGGCGAGCCACAGCCATTTCTGGACATCGACCGGAAAGTCGTGGGCCATGAGCGCCGGGATCGAGGTGGTGTGCGCTGCCGTCACCATGTACAGCATGGCGATCAGCATCAGCACCGATCCGAGCAAGGTATAGAGAAAGAATTTGTAGCTCGCCTTGATCCGCTCGGCGCCGCCCCAGATGCCGATGATCAGAAACATCGGGATCAGGCCGCCTTCAAAGAAGATGTAGAACAGGAACAGGTCCTGCGCTGCGAACACGCCGATCATCAGCGCCTCCATCAGCAGGAAGGCAGCCATATATTCGGGTACGCGTTTGGTGATGGCCCGCCAGCTGGCACCGATGCAGATTGGCATCAGGAACACGCTCAACATGATCAGCACAAGGGCGATACCGTCGATCCCAAGCGCCCAGGATATGCCCCCGCCGATCGGGATGTTTTCCACAAACTGCCACTGCGCCCCGCCAGGATCGAAGCCCGCCCACAGTACCCCACCAAGTGCGAGGTCGGCGAGGGTAGCGATCAGTGCGACCCACCGCGCTCCCTCGGCCTTGACGAACAGGGCAATCAGCGCCGCCACCAGCGGCAGGGCGATCATGATGGTAAGGAGCGGGAGGCCGGTCACTTCGCCCACCACAGCGCCCAACTCGCGGCCCCGATCAGGCCGAGCAGCATGACCAACGCGTAGGAATAGACATATCCCGACTGCACCCGCGCCGTGATCCGATTGCCTAGGCCGACCGCGACCGCCGCTCCATGCGGCCCGAAGCGATCGATCGTGCCTTCATCGCCGCGGTGCCAAAACTGACGGCCGAGCCACAGCGCCGGGCGCACGAACAGCACATCGTAGAGCTCGTCGAAGTACCATTTGTTGAGGATGAACCGGTGCACCGCTGGGAATTGGGCGACGAACGCACCCGCTGCACCGGGGCGGCGGAGGTAGTTGTTATAGGCGATGGCAAAGCCGATCAGCATCACACCCACCGGCGCGAATTTGACCCACAACGGCGCTTCGTGTGCGGCATGGGCGAGATGTTCGCTGAACGCGATGCTGCCGTTCCAGAAGCCTGGCGCATGTTCAACCCCGACAAAGTTTTCATGGAAAACCTGGCCAGCGAAGATCGCGCCGACCGCCAGCAACGCGAGCGGCACCAGCATGGTCAGCGGGCTTTCGTGCGGATGATAACCGCCGGCACCGGTCGCAGCGACCGCGGGCTCGGGATTGCTTCCAGCATCCTCCGCGTCGGGGTGGTCTTGATGGTCGCCGTGGAGCGCATGCTGGACATGTTCCGACGCCGCCCATCGCGGCGCCCCGAAGAA
>JBDSRE010000026.1:0-5672 GCA_039929465.1 Sphingomicrobium sp.
ATCGAGGTCGAATGCGAAGCGCGCGATTCGCAGGCAATCGACGATGTTGTCGGGCGCCTCGAAGCCGCCGGGTTCACGGTCGAGCGGGCGAGCCTGGATTAGCCTTTCGTTGTCCCCGGTCGGGACAGTACTCGCAGTCCGGGCAGTTGCCGCCGCCAAGCCCTTTTCATTGCTGTTCACCAGTCGCATAAAGGGCTTCGTCACCATTCAAACGAGGATCGCGGGTTGAGCGCACCATTCCGGTTTCCGAAATTCTTCGTCACCAATCCTAGCCCCTGCCCCTATCTCCCGGGCAAGGTCGAGCGGAAGGTGTTCACGGAGCTTAACGGACGCCATTCGAATGAGCTTAACGAGGCGCTCGGGCGGATCGGGTTCCGCCGCTCGCAATCGGTCGCGTACCGCCCCAGCTGCGTCGATTGTTCGGCCTGCGTTTCCGTGCGGGTCGCTGCCGCAGAATTCGTTCCCAACGCGACGCAGCGCAAGCTCGCCCGGCGGCACGCCGACCTTGAGGTCAGCGCGTGCAAGCCATGGACCACCGAGGAACAATATGTGCTGCTGCGCAAATATCTTGCGCTGCGCCACCCTGGCGGGGGCATGGCGGAGATGGACGAAAGCGACTTCGCCGACATGGTCGAACAATCGCCGGTGCGCACCTACGTGGTCGAATATCGCGAACCTTCGCAGGGCGGCCGAGCGGGCAAGCTCATCGGCGCCTGCCTAAGCGATCAGCAGGGCGACGGCCTGTCCATGATCTACAGCTTTTTCGATGCCGGAGAGGGGTCGCGCAAAGGGCTCGGAACCTACATCATCCTTGACCATATCGTCCGCGCTGCGCGCGCCGGATTGCCGTATGTCTATCTCGGCTATTGGGTCGATGGAAGTCCGCGCATGGCCTATAAAACCGGCTTCCGCCCACTGGAATTTCTTGGCCGCGAAGGCTGGCGGCGGATGGCCGAAAGGCAAGTCGACGCCGTCACCGCAATAAACCCGCCGATCGCCGCAACGGCAAACCACGGCTGATCAAGGCCTGATTTGTTGCTACGCTCACCGGGAGTCCGCGTGCGTTAATCAGGGATCGCTATTTCGAGCATACATCGGTCGCGTTTGGCGCTGACAGGCGTGAGAAACTTTCCGGATTGGTGCTGATAATGACCCCCTCCGTGGTGCAGCGGCGAAGCTGGAAGCGCACTTTGCGGGCCCGGAAGTCGAGCGACACACGCCGGAATTTCTCCAATATGTCGGTGCCCAGCAGAAGTGCCGGCTGGTCGGCCAGGCCGAAGGTCTTGAACGGCGGCAGATCGGCGAAGGCAATGGGCACATCGCGGAGGAGAATGGGTCCCAGTTGAAGCGAATCGATGATCGCCAGTTGGATCTTCATCTTCTCCCCGGTCACACCGATCATTTCGAGGGTCCGGATGGTCGTCCGATTTTTGCGCAGCAGCTTGTCGCGAAGCGCAATATTGCCGACCGTGATCTCGGTCCCGGTATCGATAATCGCGTCGAGCCGCTGATCGGATGCAAGGACCTCGGCAAGGATCAACTGTCCGCGCTGGCGCCGTGCCGTGATCACGATATCGCCGGGCATTGGCCGTATGCGGGTCCGTCCGTCTTCGACCTTGATCAGGTGCTTGTCGAAATCCATCATCAGCCGCTGCTGGACGAGCGCGTCGATGCCGATCATCCCTTCTCCGCCCATATCGACTTCGCGCAACGCCGGAAGCTGGAGGTCGTGGATTGTCGATGGCCCGAGCGTGAGCGAATCGACCTTCACGCGATCGACAAGGTTGCGGGCGGTCATTCCGTTGAGGATCGCGGGCGCGCCAAGCGGCAGTTCCAGCTGTCTGGCGATGTTGAGTCCGACCGCCGAAGTGTCGGCGCCGCTGTCAACGATGAAGCGGTAGGGGCCGCGGCCGTTGACGCTCACTTCGACGCTCAATCGCGTTTCGATTTTGCTCGCCTTGACCTCGTCGCCGCCAATGGCGAGCGACGGGTCGAATTTGGCTGGCGGCAGTGGCAGCATATTGGGCTCCGTGCCCGGTACGGGCTGCGGCTTGGAAATCCGCGGCGGGGCGGCGGTTCGGCCCGCCGGAGCGGCTGCCGGAGCCAGCATCAGCACGGCGGCGAAAATCAAGGCACGGCGACATTGGGACATCGGCACTCCCTTCAATCAACCCGACACCAGGGCAGGTCTGGTTAGAAAGCCGTCGGCTTTCGGACCTCTGTCTGTAACAGATTGCAAGGGACCCGGGCAGCGGATCGTCATATTTCCCGCACCTAAATGATGCGATCGAAATAAACGAAGAAAAAAGCAATTTGGGACGCGAGCGCAACGACCACTAGAACGCTGTGAACGCGCGCTTTTTGTGAGCGAGCGCCGATCGTGCAAATGCCCAAAATCAGCGCGATACGGACAAAATATCCCGCGCCCAAAGCGGCTAAATGGCTTGTCCCTTTGAGCATCGTGTCCCCAATATCGAGTAGCGACGAAATCGCGACGACCCCGAAGAAGTATTTACGATGATCCAGAAAATAGTTTTTGTATCCGGTTTTTTCCTCGAGATACTGCGGAAACAGCATGGCGCAGAGCACGTAGTAAGACGCGGCATAAGTGAAGAGGAAAAGATATTTGCCGAACGTCCAATCGGAAATGCCGAACAGCTGGAATTCCCACCACCAGAAACCCAGCACGCTGAGGATAGCCCACACCACCCATCCAATATGAACCCACCACAGCATGTTGGTTTTCGAATGCTCTGAAATCGCGGCCAGTCCGCTCAGTAACTTCCCGATCGACAGGCCAAGAATGACTCCGATCAGGACTCGAACGTGCAAAAAAAGTTCGGCGGGTACGCCCGATCCATCAGGTGCCATGCAGCCTACGCTAGGCGATGCGCCAGGCGCAGGAAAGCGTCATTGCAGGCGCCGAGATCGTCCCCGTCAGCGCGAGCCCTTCGATAACGTCCATGAAAAACGGCGGAGCATTGCTGCCCCGCCGTCATTAGCCCCCAAGCGAATTCAGGCCGGTTCAGGCGACCGCGACTGCAACCGCGTTCTCCTCGGAGTCGAGGTTGATTTCGGTGTCGCCTTCGATTTCGCGCAGGACATAGCCACGGCCCCACACGGTTTCGATATAATTGTCGCCGCCGCACGCCAGGCTCAATTTCTTGCGCAGCTTGCAGATGAAAACGTCGATGATCTTAAGTTCGGGCTCGTCCATCCCGCCGTAGAGGTGGTTGAGGAACATTTCCTTGGTCAACGTGGTGCCCTTGCGCAGCGAAAGCAGCTCGAGCATCGCATATTCCTTGCCGGTCAGGTGCACCCGGTTGCCGTCGACCTCGACCGTCTTGGCGTCGAGATTGACCGCCAGCTTGCCGGTACGGATGACCGATTGGCTGTGCCCCTTTGAACGGCGGATGATGGCGTGAATTCGCGCCACCAGCTCATCGCGGTGGAACGGTTTGGTGACATAATCGTCGGCGCCGAAGCCCAGGGCGCGAACCTTGCTATCCAGTTCGCCGATGCCGGAAAGGATGAGGACCGGGGTCTGGACCTTGGCCACGCGCAATTTCTTGAGCACGTCATAGCCGTGCATGTCGGGTAGATTGAGGTCGAGCAGGATGATGTCGTAATCGTAGAGCTTTCCGAGGTCCAAGCCCTCTTCGCCGAGGTCGGTCGTATAGACGTTGAAGCCTTCCGAGCCGAGCATCAATTCGATGCTTTTGGCGGTGGTCGGCTCGTCTTCGATCAGCAGCACCCGCATGGACTTGTCCCCTGTTCACGGCCGCCCGAACGCATTGGCGCTCAACAGCCTTGAAGGCAGCATTAACCATTCGAGTTCTGAAGAGAAAAGGTTAATAATATGTAAGCGGCTGGATTCCCTTGGAATCGTTGCGCTGGCGCATCAGTCGGTTATGAGCGGCTATGCTTTCCGAACGAATTTTGTTCACCGATGGCGAGGTCATCGTGATCGACAAGCCCGCCGGCCTTCCGGTCGATCCCCCGCGCAACGGCGGGCCGTCGGTCGATGCATTCGTCGATGAATTGCGGCTCGGGTTCCGCTCAAGCCCGGTGGCAATGCACCGACTCGATACCGACACCACCGGTTGCCTGCTGTTCGCGCGCAATAGCAAGGCGCGCAAAGTCATCCAGTTGGCGTTCGAAGCGGGCGCGGTCGAGAAGGTCTATATCGCGGTGGTCGAAGGGACGCCGGCCGAGGAAGCGGGCACAATCGACCTGCCGCTGGCCAAATTCTCGACCGCCAAGGATGGCTGGCGGATGGTGCCCGACGATTCGGGCAAGCACGCCCGAACCCACTGGCGGCAAATCGGCGCAATCGACGGTAACAGCCTGGTCGAATTCAAGCCCGAGACCGGGCGCACCCATCAGATAAGAGTCCACGCCGCGCGCGGGCTGGGCTGCGCGATCCTCGGCGATCCGGTCTATTCCGACCGGGACGACAATCACGAACGGCCGATGCTCCTCCACGCGTGGAAATTGAAGGTGCCGCGCGGGGACAAGCCAGCGATCGACGTCACCGCGCCAATCCCCGACAGTTTCGGGCTGTTCCTGGATCTCATCGATCAGGGCGCGGGCGATGAAGGCTGAAAACGTCGTGCTGCCCGAGGATGCGCTGAGCGAAAGCTTCCTCGCCGCAACCGGCCCCGGCGGGCAGAACGTCAACAAGGTCGCGACCGCGGTTCAACTGCGCGCCGATGTCTTCAAGCTCGGCCTTGACCCCGAGGTGTACGAGCGGCTGCGACGCCTTGCCGGGAGCAAGCTGACCGCCGGCGGCGAATTGCTCATTACCGCGCGTCGTTTTCGAACGCAGGATGCCAATCGCACCGACGCCCGCGCCCGGCTGGCGAAACTCATTGCCGATGCTTATGTCGCGCCCAAGAAGCGTCGGCCGACGCGGCCGAGCAAGGCCGCCAAGGCGAGGCGCGTCGATACCAAGAAGCAGCGCAGCACGGTCAAATCGGGGCGCGGGAAGGTGAGACTGGATTGACGTACGATTTCAGGATCGAAGCCGCCGATAGCGAAATCATGTACCGCGACCTTGCGAGCGCGCTGACCGGACTGATCGCGGGCGAGCCCGACCCAATTGCCAATATGGCCAATGCCGCGGCTCTGCTGTGGGAGACCTTGCCCGACATCAACTGGGCCGGATTTTACCGCAACATCGGTGGCGAGCTGGTGCTCGGCCCGTTCCAAGGCCGCCCGGCGTGCATCCGGATCAAGTTCGGCGAAGGCGTCTGCGGGGCGGCCGCCGTGACCCGCCAGGTCCAGCGGGTGGAGGACGTTAACGCCTTTCCCGGCCATATCGCCTGCGACAGCGCTTCGGTCAGCGAGCTGGTGGTGCCGATCGTCCGCGACGGCGAGTTACTGGCGGTGCTCGATCTCGACAGCCCGAGCCGGGGGCGATTCTCGGCGGAGGACGAGGCGGGGTGCGTCAAACTGGCGGAGATTTTGGCGAGGGTATTTTAGGAACAGCTAGCTCAATTGCTCCAGCCGCTCCTCGCTCAGGCTTCCTGGGATGAGCATTACCGGGCACGGCAAGGTGCCCGAATCATTGCCGCAGAAACTGCCCACCAGCGGTCCCGGATTGCCGCTCGGCGCAGCGCCCAGCACCAGCGCCGAGACATCCTCGCGACCGCCGATATAGTCGCGCAGGT
>JBDSRE010000027.1:0-4572 GCA_039929465.1 Sphingomicrobium sp.
GACGAGGCCGTCGCTCAGGCGCGCCAGAGTCCTCCGGGACTGGTCCTCGCCGATATCCAGCTGGCCGATGATTCGAGCGGTATCGACGCGGTCAAGGACATCCTCGCCGAATTTTCGGTGCCGGTGATCTTTATCACCGCCTTCCCCGAGCGGTTGTTGACCGGGACCAGGCCCGAGCCGACCTTCCTCATCACCAAGCCGTTCCAGCGTTCGACCGTCAAGGCGGCGATCGCCCAGGCCCTGTTCTTCGACGCGGCCACGGTTCCCGCTGGCTGAGCTGCCACGTCCGCTTCGCCAGATACGTTGGCGGGCCGACTGAAATGACCGAGACGAGGGTGTCAATGACCGAGCCGAAACACGACGAAAAGCAGATCCACGAGACCACCACGGAAGCGCGAGCTGGTTCGACCCCCGGGGTTGCTCGCGTTGTATTGGTAGTCGGGACGCTGCTGGTGGTGATAATTTTTATCGTCATTGTCTTGGTTGGACGCCCGTGAGTCACTAGATTCCACCGTATTAGCCGTTCATGTTCGATCAAAGCGCGCCGGGCCAAGCCCTGCGCCGGCGTTTAGGGGTGGGGTTCAATCGTGGCTGAAGAACTGGACGATATCGACGAAGAGGAAGAGGCCGAGCCCGTCGAGCACGTGCCTTTGTCCGATGCCGACTTCAAGGATCAGCTGGCGGCGGTCATCCCGCATTTGCGCGCCTTTGGTCGGTCATTGTCGGGCAGCCGCGACCTCGCCGACGATCTGGTCCAGGAAACATTGCTCAAGGCGTGGGCGGCGCGGCTTCGCTTCCAAGCCGGGACCAATATGCGTGCCTGGACCTTCATCATCCTGCGCAACCTGTTCCTGAGCCAGATGCGCCGCGCCCGCTTCAAGGGCGAATGGGATGAGATTACCGCTGCCAAAATTCTCTCCGCGCCCGCCAGTCAGGACCGCCATATCGAGCTCAGCGATATGCAGCGCGCGCTGATGCACCTGCCCCAGCCGCAACGCGAAGCGCTGATTCTCGTCGGCGCGGGCGGCTTCGCTTATGAGGAAGCAGCCTCGATCTGCGGTTGCGCTGTGGGCACGATCAAAAGCCGAGTCGCGCGGGGCCGGGTCGCGCTCGAACAATTGCTGACCAACGGCAAATTGCCGTCACGGCGGTCGCACAAGACCGATCCCGATAAATCGGCGCTTCAAACGATCATGGGGGAAGTCGAACACCTCAGCCGCGATCACCAGCGCGACTGATCAGCGGGCCTCTAGCCGCGCTTAGTTCAGGCTTCGAAGCAAAGCATCGAAATCGTGGTCCGAAGGCTCTTCCGCGGCGCACCGATAGGCGCGGCGAAGAGCGGCCGCGATCCCCGCGTTGGCAAGCGGAAAATCGACACGGATGATCTGGCGGTCGAGCGGCTGCATATCACTGGCCTGTTGAAGATGATGATGGTCGAACATTGTCAGGATAACGTCCCAAAGCCCGCGGAAGTTTCTTGAAAATGTCACCGGCGGCCAACATGAACCCATTATGGGTGCGCAAAAACCACAGTCGCGGAGCGATGCTGTCGAGCGGGCGCGGTCCTATAGCCCATTCCTCGCGTCGGCGCTGGACAAATGGGTTCAGATCGGCGCGGTTTTCCTTGCCGACGGTGCCGAACGCGCAGTTACCGCTGCACTCGCTGAGTACGGTGAGACGGTTGCGGAGACCCTACGCCGGCAGCGCGGAGCCTTGGCGCTGGCGGTGGCGCTGGGCGACCTTAGCGGCGAACTCTCGCTCAAGCGCGTAACCCAGATCCTCAGCGATTTCGCTGACCGCGCCATCGACACCGCGCTTGCAGCCGCGATCGACGAGCGTGTCCCCGGTGCCTCGACCGAAGGATTCGCGGTCATCGCTCTGGGCAAGCTCGGCAGCCGCGAACTCAATTATTCGTCGGATGTCGACCTGCAATTGCTGTTCGATCCGGCGCTGCTTGCAAAGCGCGAGCGCGACGATTCGGGTGAGGCGGCAGTGCGAATTGGGCGCCGGCTGGTCGAACTGCTCCAGCAACGCACGGCGGACGGCTACGTCGCCCGGGTCGACCTGCGCCTCCGACCGTCGCCCGAAGTCACCCCGATCGTGCTCCCGGTCGACGCCGCAATTTCTTATTACGAGAGCAATGCTCTGTCGTGGGAACGCGCGGCCTTTATCCGCGCCCGGGCTGCCGCCGGCGACCGCGCGTTGGGCGAACGATTCCTCGCCGAGGTGCATCCGTTTATCTGGCGCCGCGCGCTCGATTTCGGGGCGATCGAGGAAATTCGCTCGATCAGCCTCCGAATCCGCGACCATTTTGCGCAGGGTCAGCAATTCGGCCCAGGTTTCGATTTAAAGCGCGGCCGAGGCGGCATCCGCGAGGCCGAATTCTTCACTCAGGTCCAGCAATTGATTCACGGCGGTCGCGAGCCGCAATTACGCGCTCCGGCGACGCTCGACGCACTCGCGGCCTTGGCCGACGACGGACGGATCGACGCTGAATTGGCCCGTGCCATCGGCGACGGCTATCGAGTGTTGCGCACCGCCGAACACCGCATTCAGATGGTCGATGACCGCCAGGAACATCGCCTGCCCAAGGGCTCGGCCGAGCTCGACAATCTCGCGCACCTGGCGGGCTTAGACGACAGCGCGGCCCTGCTCGGCTGGATCGCTCCCCATCAAGAGTCGATCGGCCTCGCCTTCGACGAACTGGTCACCGAGTCCGGGGACACATTGTCCAACGATCCGGACATCCTCGCCGGGGAGGTGGCGGCCATGGGCTTCGCCGATGGCGCTCAGGCAGTCCGGCTGATCGGCGAATGGCGCTCGGGGCGGGCTCGGGCGCTGCGCTCGCCGGCGGCGCAAAAGGCGTTCGAGGCCATGCTCCCGACCCTGCTTCGGGCGATCGCTGGGAGCCCCGACCAGGGCCATGCCCTGAACCGCTTCACCGACATGGTCGAGCGATTGTCGAGCGGGGTAAATCTGTTCCGGCTGCTTGAGGCGCGACCGCGGCTGGCGAGCCTATTGGCGCTGATTCTCGCTCACGCGCCCGCTCTGGCCGACCAGATCGGGCGCCGAGCGACGTTGCTCGATGGGCTCATCGACCAGTCGAGTTTCGCTCCGCCGTCCGGCGCCGAAGCGACCGCCGCCAATCTCACCGGCGCCGCAAAGGGTCTCGCTTATGGCGACGCGCTCGAGCGGATTCGATTGCTTGTCGGCGAGCGCCGTTTCGCACTCGGGGCCCAGCTGATCGCCGGCCACCGCGACCCGATCACCATTGCCGAGGGATATAGCGACCTTGCCGAAGGCGCGGTGGTGGCGCTGACTGAGCTGACGGCACGCGAATTCGAAGAGGCGCACGGCTCCATTGCCATGGGCGAGCTCATCATCCTCGCGCTTGGCCGGCTCGGTGGGCGGGCATTGACCAACGCCTCCGATCTCGACCTCATCTACCTTTATCAGGCGCCTGAGGGAGCCGTATCCAACGGCGCCAAAGCGCTTTCCGCTGCCGATTATTATAACCGACTGGCAAGCCGGGTAACGGCGGCGCTCGCGCTGCCGACCGCGAGCGGCCCGCTCTACGATGTCGATACCCGGCTTCGGCCGCAGGGCGCGCAGGGAATGCTCGCAGTGGCGGTGGCTTCGTTCGCTAAATATCAGCGCGGCGAGGCGTGGACGTGGGAGCATATGGCGCTGTGCCGGGCTCGCCCACTGACTGGATCGAAGGCGGCCAGGACCAAGGTTCGGAAGCTGATTTGCGCTATCCTCCAGGCGCCGTCGGACGCCGCGAAAGTACGCGGAGATGCGGCCAAGATGCGCACCGACATGGCGAGCCACAAACCCCCTGCGGGCAGCTTCGACATCAAGCTTGGCCCCGGCGGGTTAGTCGACCTGGAATTCGCAGTTCACACGATTCAGCTGACCAGCCACGAGGGCCTCGACCCGCGGCTCGAGGTCGCGATTGCGGAACTGGCCAAAGCCGGCCTGATCGATGCCAATGCCGATTCCGATCTGCGCCTGCTGAGTGCGGTGCTGGTGGTGCTTCGGCTGGTCGCGCCTGGGCCGATGGAGCCGGCCGAGGCGTCGCGCAACCTCGTCGCCGAGTTGTGCGGCCATCGCGACTGGCAATCGCTGGTTGCGGCGGTCGATGTGGCGCGGCACAGGAACGCCGGGCGGTGGCTTCGGGCACAGGGAGAATGATGCGATGATCGGCGAAGGCGACAAGGCACCGGCGCTAAGTGCGGCGGCGAGCGATGGGAACACCATCGATCTCGGCTCGCCGGGGCAGATAATGATCCTGTTTTTCTATCCTAAGGACGACACTTCGGGCTGCACCCGCGAAGCGCAGGATTTCACCGCTCTGTCTGGTGATTTCGAACGGGCCGGGGTCAAGGTGGTCGGCGTGTCGCGCGACCCGATGAAGAAACACGACAAGTTCATCGCCAAATATGATCTCAATGTGCCGCTGATCGCCGATGAGGACGGGGCGATTTCCGATGCCTTCGGGACCTGGGTCCAGAAGTCGATGTACGGCCGCAAGTATATGGGGATGGAGCGCTCGACCTTTTTAATCGGCGA
>JBDSRE010000028.1:0-9614 GCA_039929465.1 Sphingomicrobium sp.
TCGGGAATTCCGCCGCATTGAACGACCCGAGCCTTCGCGTCGAACATGTTGAGCATGTCGGCGGGTTTGAAGCCGGCGCGCTTGCCGACCTCGAAATCGTTGAAGTCGTGGCCCGGCGTGATCTTGACCGCGCCGCTGCCGAGCTCGGGGTCGGCGTGCTCGTCGGCGATGACCGGGATTTGGCGACCGGTGATCGGGTGCTTGAGCATCTGGCCGATTTTTGCCGTGTAGCGTTCGTCGCGTGGATGAACCGCGACGGCCATGTCGGCGAGCATTGTTTCGGGCCGGGTGGTCGCGACCTCGATCGCGCCCTTGCCGTCGGCAAACGGATAGCGAAGCGTCCAGAACTTGCCCGACGTATCGCGGGTCTCGACCTCGAGGTCCGAAATCGCGCTCTGGAAATGCGGGTCCCAATTGACCAGCCGCTTGTCGCGATAGAGCAGCTTGCGATTGTGCAGTTCGACAAAGACTTTGGTGACCGCTTTCGAAAAGCCGTCATCCATGGTGAAGCGCTCGTTGCTCCAGTCGCACGATGCGCCGAGCCGGCGGAGCTGCTGCGTAATTGCACCGCCGCTCTCGGCCTTCCACCCCCACACTTTGGCAACGAATTCGTCGCGCGTGAAGTCGGTTCGCTTTTGCTGCCGCGCTTCAAGATTGCGCTCGACCACCATCTGGGTAGCGATGCCGGCATGGTCGGTCCCGACCACCCACAAAGCATCTTTACCGTCCATCCGCGCGCGGCGGATGAGGATGTCCTGCAGGGTGATGTCGAGCGCGTGGCCGATATGCAGGCTGCCGGTGACATTGGGCGGTGGCATGACGATCGTATAAGGCTCGTCATCGGGTCGCTCGGGACGAAACTGCCCCTCGCCTTCCCAATGCGCATACCAGCGCACCTCGATCGCTTGCGGTTCGAAGGTTTTTGCCAATTCGGTCATGCCGCGCGCCTAACCGGCGGCGCGCTGCACCGCAACATCACCGGGTCGCGCCCGGCCCCATCCACTTCGCCATCCACCCGAACACTTCGCCGTACCAGCGGATCGAATTCTTCGGCTTGAGCACCCAATGGTTTTCATCGGGATAGACTAGCAACCGCGAGGAAATACCGCGGCGCTGGAGAGCGGTGAAGCTGGCCAGCCCTTGTGTATAGGGAATTCGGAAGTCGTTCTCGCTCGTGATCACCAGCATCGGGGTGCGCCATTTGGCGACATAGTTGACAGGGTTCCATTTTTCGAACGCCGCCGGGTCTTCATAATACGCCTTGCCGCCATGTTCCCATTCGTCGAACCATAATTCCTCGGTTTCATAGGCCATTGCGCGGGCGTCGAAGACCCCGTCATGCTGAACGATGCACTTGAAACGGTCGGACCAATTGCCCTCGATCCAATTGACCATATAGCCGCCGTAGGAGCCGCCGAGCGCGCAGGCGCGGGTTGAATCAAGCTGCGGATCATTGTCGGTCGCGAACTTGAGCCCGCGCTTCAAATCCTCGAGCGGCTTTCCGCCCCAATCGTTGCGGATGCTGTCAGTGAATGCCTGGCCGTAGCCAGTGCTGCCATGAAAATCGACGCTGACCGCGGCATAGCCCGGAGCGGTGAACAGCCGCGGGTTCCAGCGATAGGACCAGCTGTTGGCGAAGCTGCCCTGCGGTCCGCCGTGGATGAGGAAGGCGATCGGCAATTTGTCCTTGCGCAGCGCGGGCTTGAGCTCCCACCCCCAGACCTTGTCGCCATCGGCGCCCTTGAAGCTGAACTTGTCGAATTTGACCCGGTCGAGCTGGGCAAGCATCGCGCCGTTGACGTTGGTAAGCTGCGCCGCCTGTCCCTGGCTTCCGATGCGATAGAGGTCGTCGGGCGCCATGATGCTGTTCATGGTCGCGAGTTCGGCGCCGCCCGGCAGCGGCAGGACATTGCCGAAATGGCCGTCGCCGGTCAGCCGGGTGACGGCGCCGCTCGAGGCGTTGATTCGGAACACCGGTTCCTCGAGCGTGTCGCCGGCGGTGACCAGCAGGCTTGCTCCGTCGTCCGCCCAGGCGATCGAATCGACCGAGCGATCCCATCCAGCGGTCAACGGGCGCACCTGGCCGCTTGCGACATCGCGCAGCATCAACACCTGGCGGTCGGCTTCATAACCGGCGCGGGCCATCGAGACATAGGCCAGCGTCCGGCCATCGGGCGAAATCGTCGGCAAGGTATCGGTGCCGCCGTTGGGCGCGGTCAGATTGACCGGCTGAGCAGTGCCGTCGGTGGGTGCAGCGAAAATATCGAGGTTGGTCGAGGTCGCCTCAATCCGGCCTGCTTCGCGAAGCGCGAAATAAACCGTCTTGCCATCGGGCGAGAGGGCGATTTCCTCGCCCCCGCCGGACGGCTTGGACGGCGTGTCGCCAACTAGCGCGCCCGACACCGGCACGCCCTTGCCGGTAACCTTGCCGCCGGTGATCGGGAAGGCGAACAGCCGCGATCGCGTGCCCGGGGTCGCCCACGTAACCCAGTGGCGGACGAACAATTGATCATACGCGCGGGCCGATCCGCCGAGGTCGGCGGCCTTGATGCCGGCGCAGGCGAAATCGGCACAGCGCAGATCGCGGTCGGCAAAGATCAGCAGTCGGCTGCCATCGTTGGAAATCTTGAAACCCGCTATGTCGCCCTTGAGGGCCGAGACCTGGACCGGTTTGCCGCCCATTTTCATTCGGAACAACTGGTCCTGGCCCTTGACCGGCGACAGGAACCAGATCGCGCCGTCGCCGCCGAACATCGCGTCATGCCCCGCACCGATCCCGGCGACGATCCGGGGCGTCGCGCCCGCCTTGGTCAAATCGAGGCTGTAGAGCTTGGTGTTGCGCTTGTTGGCGCCAAGGTCGGTGTCCGACAAAGTGAAGATCGCGAATCCGCCGTCGGGCGACACGCTGGGCGCGCCCATTCGGTGCATCATGTGCATGTCGGTTGCGGTCATCGGCCGGGCGAGTGCTGGCGAAGCGGCGACGAGCGCGGCTGCGGCGGCGGCGAGGAGGAGTGGGTGTTCGGTCATGGGCGCAGGCCTAGCAAACCCGCGCCGGATTGCGAAGCTTAGAGCGGCTTGCCGGTAATCCGTGAGATTTCGCGGCGAACCTGGTCGTTGACGATTTGCGGCAAATGCTCGTCGACCCATTGCTTGAGGATCGGCTTGAGCATCTCCCGGATCATGTCTTCGAGCGGGTTGGTCGCGGGCGGGGGCGGGATCGCGGCGGCCACATTGGACAGCCGATCGAACGATTTGCGGGTCTCGCCGGCGACTTCATCGTCGAGCAAGGGCGAACCAAGGTCGGCGGGCGGCGCAACGGGTTGGTCGAGCTCAAGCACGTCATCGGCTTCCTCGTCAGCAACCGTTACTGGCGGTGACACGCGCAGCTCCTTCTCCTCCGCGATCACTTTCTTGATCGAGGCGAGGATGTCCTCCATCGACGGTTCCTGGCCGGGTGACTGCATCGACGCGCTATCGCTTATCGCGGCGGCTGAGTCACGCCTGAGGTGACTACTGGCTCCGTCAGCACGGTGCCGGGAACCAGCTGCGGAGTTACCGTCGGGGTCGCGGGCATCTCCGTCGGATCGACGGTTCGGGTCGCAACCGGCAAGTGCCGCGGGTCCGACGCCCAGTCATTCCAGCCACCCGCGACCCGGCGGTAATTGCCGAGCGGATCATAAAGCGGCCCGCCGTCGAGCCCAAGATCGCGCGCTTCGGCCTGCCCCATCGCGTTCAACAGCTGGAATCCCGCGACATACGCATCGCGTTTGACGGTCACCAGAGTGACCTGAGAATTGAGCAATTCCTGCTCGGCATTGAGAACTTCGATGATCGTCCGGGTGCCCACGCTCTGCTCGGCTCGGGCGCCTTCGAGCGCGAGTTCATTGGCGCTGACCGCGACGGCATTGGAGGCAATCGCGCGCTGTGCCGCTTCATAGGTCGCAAAGGACGACCGCGCTGCAGCGACGACCGCGCGCTCGGTGCCGATCACAAGCTCGAGCTGCTGGCCCTCGAACGCCTGCGCCTGGCGGATCCGAGCCGACGGTAACCCGCCCTGGAAAATCGGGATTCGCGCATTGAGGCCAGCGGTGGTCTGGGTCCCGGTATTGGGCAGCGGTCCAATCGATCCGCCGAGCGCATTGATATAGGTTCCACTAACTACGCCCGAAACCGTCGGCAGGCGCCCGGCGCGCGCGGTTGCGACGTCATAGCCCGAAGCGCTGGCCTGGCGCGTGATCGCGACCAAATCGGGGTTGTTGACCAAGGCAATTCGCACCGCCTCCTCGGCGGTCTGCGGAAGCGGCGGAAGCGGCGGCGGCGGCTGAAGCATACCCGGTTGATGGCCGACGATTTGACGGTACGTCGCCTCGCTCGAGGTCAGTCGCCCATCGGAAATCGCCAGCTGCGAGCGGCCGAGCTGAAGCCGAGCTTCGGACTGGGCGACGTCGGTACGGGTGAGGTCACCGATTTGAAAGCGGTCGCCAGTTGCTTCGAGATTGGTCCCGAGCACCTTAACGTTATTCTGATTGAGTTCGACGATTGAGCGGTCGCGGATGACGTCCATGTACGCCGACACCGCCGACACGAAGACATCCCCTTCGACCGCGCGCAGGGTTGCTCGGCCGGCCTCGACCCGGGTTTCGGCGGCACGGATAGTGTTGCGCACGCTTCCGCCGTTGAACAAGGGGACGGCGAGATCGAGTCCCGCCGAAACCGTCGGGCCCTTCGATCCGATGTCGAGAATCCCGCTTCGGGTGAGATCGCGGTTGAGCCCGACTGTGGCGCTGACTTGCGGCCGACCCGCGGCCCGGGCGATCGCGACATTGGAGTCGGTGCCGCGCAAGGTTTCGCGCTGGCCGGTCAAGGTCGGATTGGTCCGATAGGCCGAGACCAATGCCTCGCGCAGGGTATCGGCGCTTGCGGTCCCGGCGAGCAATGCACCGGTTGCGGACGCGATGAGAAGATGTCGGATCAAGCGTTCGGCTCCGCTGGTCAAAAGGTGAATTCGCGCGGCTTGGCGAAGCCGGGCAAATGGGGAAGGCCCGAATCGCCGATTGAGCGAAGCCCGAATGCGGTCCCGGACTTGCGCCCGACGACGAGCTTGGCGATGCCCTGGTCGATCAGCCCCGCGCCGAGTCGCCCGCCATCGCCGAGCTGGGCGACGATCGCATCGGGGATCGCCGGAATCGCGCCATCGACGAGGATGAGGTCGTAAGGGGCGCCTGCGGCATTGCCGACGCCGAGGACGCCTTTGACGCGGTCGAACGCGGCGCCTGCTTGGGGTATCTCTGAATCGTCGAGCGCAGTGACCTTGAGCCCCATTGCGGCGAGCACCGCGGCCGAATAACCCGCGCCTGCGCCGATCACGAGCGCGCGCTCGCCAGCCATCGGAAGCAGCGCTTCGAGGAGCATTCCGAGCGCAGCTGGAGGCGACAGCGAGCGGCCTTCGCCGAGCGGCACCATACGGTCCGAATAGGCCATCGCACGAGCCGCTTGCGGGACGAACGTCTCGCGCGGGACTGCGGCCATTGCGGCGATGACCGACGGGTCGGTCACGCCCTGCGGCCGAAGCTGACTGTCGATCATCGCCTGGCGCGCCGCGGCGTAATCGGTCGATTCGGCGGGATCGGAAGAGGTGTTGGGCGTCATAGCTGTTATATGCCAATAATACAGTGCGACTTCAAGCTGTAGATAGGAGGCCCCAGCCCCCGCGCCAACCGCCGTTGATCGAAAGACGAAGTGCGGAGCGACTCCCTTGCGGATGTCACGCTGGGGTTGAGGCCGGACTTGACGCCGGATTTTACGCTGGGCTTGACCGGGGACCGGCACTCCCCGAAAGGCTTCAGCCCTCGGCCCGATGGCGGAGTGGTTACGTAGAGGACTGCAAATCCTCGCACGCCGGTTCGATTCCGGCTCGGGCCTCCACTTTTTGCTTATGATCGGAGATGATCTGGCCGATCCCCCGATCCTCGAGCTGGGCCCGGACTTCTACGATGCGGTCAAGCCGGCAGCATTCCCGCAGGCGATCCCGCGCTTTCGCAACCGGCGGTGGGCAGAGCGGGTCGGACTTGGCGACCTCACCGATGACGACTGGACCCGACATTTCGCGCGGTTCGAGCCGCTTCCCGGAAATCTGCCCGAGCCGCTCGCACTGCGCTATCACGGGCATCAGTTCCGCCACTACAACCCCGAGATCGGCGACGGCCGCGGATTCCTGTTCGCGCAAGTTCAAGTTGAAGGCGGACGCCTTCTCGACCTAGGCACCAAGGGATCGGGGACGACGCCATATAGCCGCACCGCCGACGGGCGGCTCACACTCAAGGGCGGGGTCCGCGAGGTGCTTGCGACCGAAATGCTCGATGCGCTGGGCGTGAACACGTCGAAGAGCTTCGCGTTGTTCGAGACTGGCGAGCAACTGGTGCGCGGCGATGAGCCCTCGCCGACCCGCTCGGCGGTGCTGACTCGGCTCAGCCATGGTCATATCCGCATCGGCACGTTCCAGCGGCTGGCGTTCCTGGGCGAGAGCGCGAACATTGCCAGGCTGACTCGCTATTGTCTTGCGACCCTTTTCGGCGAGACACCCGATGCCGACGATTCGGCCAACGCGATGCGCCTGCTCGATCTGGCAGCGGGGGCAACCGCGACCCTGGCCGCATCCTACCTCGCCGCCGGCTTTGTCCACGGGGTGCTCAACAGCGACAATATCAATGTCATCGGCGAAAGCTTCGATTACGGCCCGTGGCGCTTCACGCCCTATTGGGAAGCCGATTTCACCGCCGCGTATTTCGACCGCCATGGCCTCTATGCATTCGGCCGTCAGCCCGAAGCGATTCACTGGGACCTGGCGCAATTGGGCGGGTCCCTGGCGCTGATCGGCGATCAGGCGGCGCTTGCGGCGGTCCTCAACGGCTGGGGCGAGCGGTTCGAGGACGCGCTGGTCGCGGCGCTTCTGGGGCGGCTGGGGATCGATGTGGGCGAGGTCGAGGCCGACCGCGCGCTTGCCGGCCACCTCATCCGTGCGCTCGAAACCCGCGAGGCGAGCATCGACCGTCTGTTCTTCGACTGGCGCGGCGGGCGCGATCCGGGGGCCGAGCTCTACCCCTCCTTGTCCTTTCGCGGCCTGGCCCACGCGCTTGAGGGTCGCACCCGCCCGCCGACGCACCCATATTGGTTGGGAAGCGGCCCCTGCTCGATGCATATCGAAGAGGTTGAGGCGATCTGGGCGGCGATTGCGACAAGCGACGACTGGAAGCTGTTCGAGGACAAGGTTAGAGCGATCCGCGAAATGGGTGAAGCGATGGACGATCATGGCAGCGCAGGTTGAACGGCAGGAACGGGTGAAACCAGGCGTCGGCGGGACGATCGTGTCGACCGAGCCGGCGACCGGCGAGAGTATCTGGTCGGGCGCCGTCGGCGACTCGTCGGCCGAGGTCGAAGCGGCACGCGCCGCCTTTCCTGGCTGGGCAATGCATTCGCTGACCTATCGCAGCGAGACCTTGCGCCGCTTCGCCAATCAAGTGCGCAAGCGCGAGGATGAGTTCGCCATCCTCATCGCCCGCGAAACCGGCAAGCCCTTGTGGGAAGCGCGGACCGAAGTCGCCGCGGTGATCAATAAGGTCGATATTTCGATCAATGCGTATTCCGAGCGCACGCCGACCAGCAAAAGGGACGCCGCACTCGGCAACCGGGTCTCGGTTCGGCACAAGCCGCATGGCGTCCTTGCAGTACTCGGGCCGTATAATTTCCCCGCCCATCTGCCCAACGGCCATATCGTTCCAGCGCTGCTGGCGGGCAATGCAGTGGTTTTCAAGCCATCCGAAAATACCCCGGCGAGCGGCGCGCTGCTGGTAGATTGTTTTCATGAGGCTGGGCTGCCCGAGGGCGCGCTTCGGCTGCTCATCGGCGGGCCCGAGGAGGGCAAGGCGCTGGCGTCGGAAGACGGCATCGACGGGCTGCTGTTTACCGGTTCGGCCGGGGCCGGCCAATCGATCCACCGCCAGTTCGCCGAAACCCCGGGGAAAATTCTCGCGCTCGAGCTTGGCGGCAATAATCCACTGGTGGTGTGGAACTCCAAGGACCTCGAGGCCGCGGCGGCGATTGCGGTCCAGTCTGGCTATCTCAGCGCAGGCCAGCGCTGCACCGCGGCACGGCGCCTGATCGTCGAGGACGGCAAGCATGAGGCGTTTATCGAAGCGCTGTGCGCGCTGATCGACCGCTTGATCGTCGACCAGCCGTTCGCTGATCCGCCGCCGTTCATGGGCCCGGTCATCGACCTTGCCGCCGCCGACCATGTTCAGGTGCAATGGCTCGATCTAATGATGCGCGGCGGCAAGCCGATCCGGCGGCTTGACTGGCCGATCGAGGGGCGGCCCTTCCTCACCCCGGCGTTAATCGACGTTACCGATGTCGAGGATCGCCCTGATGAGGAAATATTCGGGCCGGTGATGCAGATCGTCCGGGTCAAGGATTTCGAGGCCGCGATCGCCGAGGCCAACAACACCCGTTTCGGCCTCGCCGCGAGCCTGATCGGCGGCACGCCCGAGCAATATGAGCATTTCTGGGCCGAAGTCCGGGCCGGGGTGATCAACTGGAACAAGCCGACCAATGGAGCCCCGTCGAGCGCGCCGTTCGGCGGCATCGGGCTTAGCGGCAATCACCGCCCGAGCGCTTACTACGCGGCCGATTATTGCGCCTATCCGGTGACATCGAGCGAAGTCGGGCGCCTAAGCGCGGACATCGCCCACGGTCTTCGTTACCCGACCATGGTGGAGAATTGAAGATGCTGGGATTGATTGCCGCTGCAGCCATTCATGTCGTGCCAGTGCCCCCGGTGAGTCCGGCGCGCGAGCCGGGACTCGCGCAGGCGCCAGCCGAAGCCGCGGCGGTGGTCGACCGCTTTCACGATGCGCTTCGCCGCGGTGATGGCAAAGCCGCGCTGGTTCTGCTCGCCGATGATGCGGTCATCTATGAGAGCGGCATGGCCGAGCTCAGCAAGGTCGAATATGAAGCCGCGCACCTCGCAGCCGACATTGAATATTCCGGAGCGGTCAAGGAAATCGTCACGCGCCGAAGCGGCGGCGGTGGCGGCGCTAAAACCGCCTGGGTGCTGAGCGAAGGCCGAACCAGCGGCACCTTCCAGGAGCGGAAGATCAACCGGTCGACGACCGAGACAATGATCTTGAGCCCCACCGCCCGCGGATGGAAAATCACCCATATCCACTGGTCGTCGGGGAAGTAAGACTTCGCGCGCGCGTCGCCGATTCAGCTGCGCACCTCGGGCAAATAGCCCTCATCGGCCGTGTCGCTGAACTTGGTGATTCGGCTGTCGAACTTGAGCCGGACCTTGCCGGTCGAGCCGTGGCGCTGCTTGGCGACGATCACTTCGGCGCGACCGTAAGCGCGGGCCATTTCTTCCTGCCAGGCGGCGAAATCGGGATGGTCGTCGGCGGGCTGCTTGGCGGCGAGATAATAATCCTCGCGGTAGATGAACAGGACGATGTCGGCGTCCTGCTCGATCGATCCCGATTCGCGCAGATCGGACAATTGCGGGCGCTTGTCCTCGCGGCTCTCAACCGCTCGGCTGAGCTGCGACAGGCCGATCACGGGGACATTCA
>JBDSRE010000029.1:0-5994 GCA_039929465.1 Sphingomicrobium sp.
CATATTGGTCGAGCCACTTCTTTTCCTTGGCCCCCGCGAACAGTCGGGTTTGAGTAGACAGAGACTTGCCCGGCTCGACGATTGCCGGCGCAAGCGCGTAATCGGCCTGATAACCGCCGCTCGGCGAACGGCGGAAATCGGTCGCCATCTTGGGATCGCCGACTGGCGCAAGCGCGGTCAGCCAATATTTGTCGGTAAAGCCGAGCCAGCCGCCGACATTGTCGGCAGCGGAGCCCGCTGCACCCGCCTCATTGAGAGTTTTCCAGTCGATCTTGTAGCCCGCCTTGCCGTCGAGCACGCTGATCGGACCGACGTGATTGGTCCAGCTCGAGACGTCGGTCGACTTTTCACCGCGGCTGACGAGTCCGATCGGGCGCAGCGCGACCGGCCTTCCGGTGGGGTTGGCAACGGTCTGATCCACCGCAAACAAATAGCCGTTGTCGACCGAGATTTTCATTTGATAGCGCAGCCCGTCGGCGCTTTGCGTGGTCAGCGTCACCGGGTGACCGGGCGACAAGGTCGCGCTGTCGGCGCTCCATATCGTGTCGAGCCCGGGTGCGCCCGGGCCGGTCCAGCCGAAGCTTGCGACATAGGAGCCATTGGTACCGAGCGGTGACAGCAACCGTACGGGCTGGGCATCTTTGGCAATGCCGGTTCGATGGGTGACCAGATCGAGGTCATCGAACTGCGCACCCTTCAAGTTGATCGAACCCTTGAGCGACGGCGTGTCGATCCGCACCCGCGGTGTCGATCCAAGCACCGCCGAGCGATTGCGCAGGACCTTCGGCGCGTCGACTGGAGCTTGAGCGGCGCTGTTCGCCGGAACAGTGCCCGTCTCGACCCTTGGCGCCGCCGGCTTGGCGGTCGGGAAATAGCGGTCGGCGGCCCAGGTCCAGCCGAATAGCACGAGCGCGCTGAGCAGGATGGCGATGATGAAATTCTTGCTGTCGGTCACTCAACTGGCCTCGTCTTCAAAATCTTGGGTTGTAAAATTCATGGGACTGGATCGGGACCCTGGCCGCCCCACGGGTTGCAGCGCAGGATCCGCTTCGTCGCCATCCACCCGCCGCGCGCCGCTCCATAGCGTTGGATTGCAGTGATCGCATAGGCCGAACAGCTCGGCTGGAAGCGGCAGCTCGGCGGAAGCACCTGCGAAGGGCCTTTCTGCCAGGCGCGCGCGGTTAGAATCATCAGGCGCCCGATCACGATGCGCTCAGACGATCAAGCGCGCTTGACAGCTCGCCGCGCATGTCCTGGTAATCGCGCTCGATCCCGCGCGATCGTCCGATCATGACATGGTCGGCGCCGCAAATGCCCTTGGCCGGAACCAGTTCGCGGGCAAGCGCGCGCATCCGCCGCTTCATTCGGTTGCGGACAACCGCTCCGCCAATCTTCTTGGTGACTGTAAACCCGACGCGCATCGCAGGGTCATTATCCTCGCGCTCGCGGATAAGAAGAATGAAGCCGGGCGTCGTGGTTCGCTTGCCGGTATTGGCGGCAAGGAAGTCGGAACGCTTGCGGATTATTGCTAGGCGCTTGGTTAGGCGCTGAGCTTGGCGCGGCCGCGGGCTCGGCGCGAGTTGAGGATCTTTCGCCCGCCCGGAGTCGCCATGCGGTGCCGGAACCCGTGTCTGCGCGCGCGGACGAGATTGCTCGGCTGGAAGGTGCGCTTCATCGCTCATGCCTCAAATCGAAATAAAAAGGGCCGCCGATGAGGCAGCCGCTGCAGTGCGGGCCGATAGCGGGGGAGGGCTGCCAAGTCAATTGCCGCCGCTGCTGTCGGTGCAAATCCGACGCTCGCTTTTCGCCGACTTGAGCAGCGCCTCGCGGCGGGCCGCGCTCTTGCGCCTAAGGCTCCAGTCCATCCATTGGCCAGCGCGCGGCTGCCAGCGTTTTACCCGGACATAATGGCGCTTGGCCCACATGCTGCTTCTGACAATCAGCGCAAGGCCCGGCGCGATAAGGAAGATTCCGCCCGGACCTGGGACCGGGGTGATGAGCAGCCCGCCGACAATCAACAGCACGCCGAGCGCGAACAGGCTCCATTCAACCTTGGGCAGGCCCAAAAATTTCCTCAGGGATCGGTTACGCGGCACCATTTCGCCAATGTGGTTGCACGGTGCTCAGGACGCAAGAGTTTCGGGTTGCGGCGAGCGTACGCTCCGCGCTAGCAAGGCGGAGCCGAGCCAGGGGGGAATCTGCCCGACGCGTTAGCAGCCATCGTTATTCCCGCGATCGCGGGTGCAAGGCCGGAACTGAATCTGCGCGCAAGTGACGCCCGGTGACTGCGACCGTCGCCACCGTCGCCTACCTTGGGCTTGAGGCGCGCGCCGTCGAGGTTCAGGTGCAATTGTCCTCGGGATTGCCCGCCTTTATCATCGTCGGCCTACCCGACAAGGCGGTCGCCGAAAGCCGCGAGCGGGTGCGCGCAGCGCTGTCGGCAATCGGACTCGCACTCCCGCCCAAACGGATCACGGTCAATTTGTCGCCCGCCGATCTACCCAAGGAAGGCTCACATTACGATCTTCCGATAGCGCTTGGTCTGCTCGCCGCGATCGGCGCAGCCGATGCCGAAACCATCGCCGATTTCGTCGTCGTCGGGGAGTTGAGCCTCGACGGGCGAATCGCGGCCTCGCCCGGTGTGCTGCTTGCGGCGCTTCATGCCTCGGGCCGGGAAATGGGCCTGATCTGCCCCGCGGCTCAGGGCGCTGAGGCGGCGTGGGCGGGCGAACTCGACGTCATTGCGGCGCCCGACCTGCTCGCCTTGCTCGCGCATTTGAAAGGCACGGCACTGGTCGCTCGCCCGGCGCCGGTCGAGGTCGAGGAGGCGATCGGCGGGCCCGATCTCGCTCAGGTTAAAGGACAGGAAATCGCCAAGCACGCGCTCGAAATTGCCGCCGCCGGTGGACATAATCTGCTGATGAGCGGTCCGCCGGGTTCGGGCAAATCCTTGCTCGCCGCTTGCCTGCCGGCGATACTCCCGCCGCTGGCACCGTCCGAAGCATTGGAAGTGTCGATGGTCGCCTCGGTCGCCGGAGAATTGAGCGACGGCAAGATCCGCCGCCGCCGACCGTTTCGGTCGCCGCACCACAGCGCCTCGATGCCGGCCCTGGTCGGCGGCGGGCTTAAAGTGCGGCCGGGCGAAATCAGCCTTGCCCACCTTGGCGTCCTGTTCCTCGACGAGCTCCCAGAATTCCAGCGCCAGGTGCTCGATTCGCTTCGCCAGCCGCTTGAGACCGGAAGTGTCAGCGTCGCCCGTGCAAGCGCCCATGTGACCTTCCCTGCGCGAGTTCAGTTGGTGGCGGCGATGAACCCGTGCCGCTGCGGCCATCTCGGCGATCCGGCGCTCGCCTGTAGCCGGGCGCCGCGCTGCGCCGCCGATTATCAGGCGCGGGTCAGCGGGCCATTGCTCGACCGAATCGATCTCCACGTCGAGGTAGCCGGGGTCAGCGCCGCCGACCTTACGCTCCCGCCGCCCGCGGAAGGCAGCGCCGAAGTCGCGGCCCGAGTCGCCTTGGCGCGGTCGCTCCAGACCGAGCGCTACAACGGGTCAGGAGTGCGCACCAATGCCGAGGCCGACGGCGAATTGCTCGACCGCGTGGCGACCCCTGATGAGCCGGGGCGCAAGCTGCTCGCCGACGCGGCGTCGGCGATGCGCCTCTCCGCGCGCGGCTTCCACCGGGTGATGCGCGTGGCCCGAACCATCGCCGATCTCGCCGGCGCCGAGACCGTTGGCCGGATTCATATCGCGGAGGCATTGAGCTATCGACGGCAGGCGCCGCGTAATTGAACTCGGCGGTTATTCCGGCTCCTTGATGTATCGTGGCATGCGCGGCAGAGTGGGGCATGGACGGCTTTATCTTCACTCCGCTCGACATGGCCGCGGTGCTGATCGTGATGGTCGCGGTGATCGGTTTCCTGAATGAGAAGTTCGTCCGGCTACCGCCGTCGATCGCGATGACCGCGATCGGCGCCTTGGGCTCGCTGGCGGTGATCGCGATTGACTGGATCGTTCCCGGCGCCGGCGCAGCGCCAAAGGTAGCCAGGTTTATCGACAAGCTCGATTTCCATTCGACCCTAATGAACGGAATGCTTGCGTTTTTGCTGTTTGCCGGCGCGCTCCACGTCGATTGGCGCGAAATGAGCCGCGGCCGCTGGCTGATCCTTGTCTTGAGCACAGTGGGCGTGTTGATTTCGACGGCGCTGGTCGGGGGCGGTTTCTATATCATCAGCAGCGCCTTGGGCTTTGCAGTGCCATGGCTGTGGTGCCTGGTATTCGGAGCCCTGATCAGCCCGACCGACCCGGTCGCGGTGATGGCCGTCCTCCACCGCACCGCTTGCCCGGCAAGCCTGAAAGCGACGGTCGCCGGGGAAAGCTTGTTCAACGACGGGGTCGGGGTGGTTGTGTTCTCGATCCTGGCCAGCGCCGCGCTCGGCCAAGGCGGCGATTTCACCGCCATGGGCGCATTCCGGGAATTCATGATGGAAGCGGGCGGCGGAGTTCTGCTCGGCCTCGCCGTCGGCTGGGTCGGCTTCCTCGCCATGCGCAGCATCGACGAATATAATGTCGAGTTGATCATCACGCTGGCGATCGTCATGGGCGGCTATGCAACCGCCAGGCTGATTCACGTCAGTGGACCGGTGGCAATGGCGGTCGCCGGACTGCTTACCGGCAATGCCGCTGTGGCCCATGCGATGACCGCGAGTACGCGCGACCATGTTCTAAAATTCTGGGCGATGGTCGACGAATTGCTCAACGCCGTGCTGTTCCTGCTAATCGGGCTGGTCCTGGTGGCGGTCCAGCCCGAGCCGCGCGTCGCGCTGCTCGGCGCCTTGTGCATTCCGCTGGTGATGCTGGCGCGGTTCGTATCGGTGCTTCTCCCGCTCAAGACCTTTCGCGCGCTGCTCGGCAAGGCGGCCATCCCGACGCTTGTCTGGGGCGGCCTTCGAGGCGGCATTTCGGTTGCTCTGGCCCTGTCGCTTCCGCCCGGCCCGGCGCGCAGTACCATCTTGGCTGCGACCTACGTCGTGGTCCTGTTCTCGGTACTGGTCCAGGGCGCAAGCATCGGCCGGGTGATCAAGAGACTTACCGAAGAACCGCCATGCGCGCCCGACCCCGAAGCAGCGGCGATTGCGCAACAGGCGCCTGTTCGCTAGCTGAACTTCCCGCGTGCCCCTGTGGCGGAATGGTAGACGCGCTCGACTCAAAATCGAGTTCTGCAAGGAGTGTCGGTTCGAGTCCGACCAGGGGCACCAACGGCATTGCAACGAGTGGCGGCGAGGTGAGCTCGATGGCTTCAACCGTGCTTTCGATTCAGACCGGGCGGATTGCGCCTCTCGGTCCCAATGCGGTGCCGAGCGCCTTTGCGAAATCCTGCGTGAAAGGTCGGGTTGCGGTCGGGCAACTTGGCCTGGAGTGCGACGAGCAGGCCGATCCAATTGCCCACGGCGGACCTGACAAGGCAGTCTACGGCTATTCCGCCGAACATTATGGAGTCTGGGCGAGCGATTATCCCGAACATTCCGCAGCGTTTCGTGGCGGCGGGTTCGGCGAGAATCTGACCATATTCGGGCTGACCGAGGCTGATCTTTGCGTCGGCGACGTCCATGGCATCGGCAGCGCGCGGCTTCAGGTTTGCCAGCCGCGCCAGCCGTGCTTCAAGCTCGCACTCTATTTCGACGACAACCGCCTGCCCAAGGCGATGGTCCGGAACGGCCGTGCCGGCTGGTATTACCGGGTGCTCGAGGAGGGGGTGATCACGGCCGGCGACGCAGTCACGCTGGTCGAGCGGCCCAATCCAGAATTCGCCTTTGATCGGCTGGTGGAAATCGTCAATTTTCGCAGTGCGTCAGGCGCAGAGATCGCCGCAATGGCGACAATCTCGGGAATTGCCGACTGGCTACGCGACGCCGCTCGCTCACGCGATCGAAAATTCGCCGCTTAGACGGCTGGCGGCGCGACAGATCGGCGGATATGGTCCGCCGCAATGGCCA
>JBDSRE010000030.1:0-4019 GCA_039929465.1 Sphingomicrobium sp.
CGATCAGGCGGATCAACTCGGCCCGCATCGCGACCGGCGAAATGACCAATTTCTTGAGGTTGCGCGGCTCGAGGTAGCCGGTGATGTAATTGAACAGTTTGGCGGCATCGCGGCCGACCGCGGGGTCGGCGGTAAAGTAACTGAGGTCGGTGTAAATGCGCGCCGTGACCGGGTGATAATTGCCGGTCCCGAAATGGCAGTACGTGCGAAATCCGCGTTCCTCGCGGCGAATGACCATCGACACCTTGGCGTGGGTCTTCAAATCGATGAAGCCATAAACCACCTGGACTCCGGCGCGTTCAAGCTCGCTAGCCCACAGTAAATTCTGCTCCTCGTCGAAGCGCGCCTTCAATTCGACCACTGCGGTGACCGATTTGCCGGCTTCGGCGGCGTCGATCAGCGCTTTGACCACGGCCGATTGCTTGCCCGCGCGATACAGCGTCTGCTTGATCGCCACGACGTCGGGATCGGCCGCTGCCTGCTGGATGAATTCAACCACCGCCTCGAAGCTTTCATAGGGGTGATGAACAAGGATATCCTTTTCCTTGATCGCAGCGATGCAGTCGCCGCCATGTTCGCGAATTCGTTCCGGAAAGCGCGGGCTGAACGGTCGGAACTTGAGGTCTGGGCGGTCTTCCTCGACGACCACCGAAAGGTCGCTCATCCCGAGCACTCCAGCGGCTTCGTAGGTCAGCGCTTGTCCCGCATCGAGCCCGTCGCGCACCGCCTGGATCAGCGCTTGCGGCATCGCTTGCTCAGTCTCAAGCCGGACCACTCTCCCGCGCCGCCGCCGCTGGATCGCCGAGCGGAAATAGCGGACCAGATCCTCCGCCTCTTCCTCGACTTCGATGTCGCTATCGCGAAGCACTCGGAAGGCGCCGCCTCCGAGCACCTGGTATTTGGGAAACAGATAGTCCGTCCGCCGCCGGATCAGAGTTTCGAGCGAGATGTAGCGAGCGGGCTTGCCGGGGATACGCACGAAGCGCGCCAGTCCGGCCGGGACCATGATCAGCTCACGCACCGTAGTGCGAGCCTTTTTCAGTTCGAACAGAAGGCTCAGGCCGGTGTTGGGGATGAATGGAAAGGGATGCGCGGGGTCGATCGCCTGCGGGGTCAGCATCGGGAAAATCTGTTCGCGGAAATGCTTGTCGAGCCAGGCCTCGGCCTCGCTGTCGAGTATTCCATCAGCAGTAATCATCTCGATTCCTGCCTCCGCCAGCGCGGCCGACAGATCGGTCCATACCTCCCGCTGCTGGGCGACGAGTTCGTCGGCCGCGGCGGTGATCGCGGTAAGCTGCTGGGTCGGCGACAGTCCATCGGCCGAGCGTGCTTCCACGCCCAAGGCCTGATGAGTCTTCAAGCCCGCCACCCGAACCATGAAGAACTCGTCGAGATTGTTTGCCGATATCGACAGGAAGCGCAGCCGCTCGAGCAACGGGTGCTGGTCGTTGCAGGCTTCCTCGAGCACCCGGCGGTTGAACGCCAGCCAGCTCAGTTCGCGGTTGAAATAGCGCTGCTTGGGCCCCGCGGCGGCGACGTTCGGCCCCGGCGCGGCGGGCTCGCCGTCTTTGGGATGATCGGCGTCCATCGCCTTCATCCGGGTTTTCTTGCGCTTCTTGGACACATCATGACCCTGTTCTGAAACAGAGCCATGTTACAATGCGATGACGAAGTTTCTATATGCACGCCGGAAACTGAGACAGGAGCACGAAATGGCCAAGGACAAGAAAGCGAAGAAGAAGAAGGACGGAACCGTCAAGAGCAAGACCCAGCGCAAGACCAACTCGGCCAGTTCGTTCAAGACTGTTGTCTCCAACCCGATGGTCCAGGAAGTCGTCGCCGCCGCCCTCGTCGCCACTGCTGCAGCGCTCAAGGACACCAAGAAAGCCCGGGCAATGGCTGCCGACGCTGGCGATCAGCTCCAGCTCATGGCCGAAGATGGTAGCGAAAAGGGCGCCGCCTTGTGGGGACTCGCGCTCGACATCGCTAAGCGCGCCGGCACTATCCTCACCGACGGCAAGGCCGCCAAGGGGAAATAAGCTCGCTCACAGCCACTCGGCGAAATGGGCGACGAGTTGGCGGTAGAGATCACGCTTGAACGGAACGATCAGGTCGGGGAGGTGATTGGCCTCGACCCAGCGCCATTCGCGAAACTCGGGATCTTTGGTGGCGATGTCGATATCGCTGTCGCGACCGAGGAAGCGGCACAGATACCAGTCCTGATCCTGGCCCTTCCATTTGCCGCCCCATAATTTGTCGCGCAATTCCCCGGGCAAATCGTAGCGCAGCCGCTCCGGCGCGGCGGCCAGCCGCTCGACCAAATGCGGCACAATGCCGGTTTCTTCTTCAAGCTCGCGCAAGGCGGTCGCCCACGGCTTCTCGCCCTTGTCGATCCCGCCCTGCGGCATCTGCCAGGCGTCGTCCGTATTATCAATTCGAGCCCCGACCCACACCTGCTTGTTGGCGTTGAGCAGCATCACACCGACCCCGCGGCGGTATTTGGATTGCTCGTCGGCCATCCTTCCTCCCTGATGCCAATGCCCCCGGCTTGGCAAGCACCCGCCGGTCATCGGCGGTAAATCGAGCAGGGAGCATGGTGCGCTCCCCATTACAGGAGAGTGAAAATGCGTAAAACCTCGATCATCGTCGCCGGTGTCGCGGCGGCGGCCTCGACCGGGGCACTGGCGTCGCCCCACGCCAAATTGTCGATGGCTCTGGCGCGCGCGATCGCGCTTAAGGCCGCTCCGGGCAAGATCGTCGATTCCGAATATGAAAAGGAAGCCGGTGCTTGGCGCTATTCATTCGATATTCGCCAAGGCAATCGAATCCATGAAATCGGCGTCAATGCCAACACTGGCAAGATCGTCGAGAACAAGTTCGAAGGACTGAAGGACAACGACTGATCGTCGCTACGGCCGCCGGGCACATCACTTGCGTGCGGCGGCCGTATCGTGCGAATCGGCTTTGCTGATCGTGAGGTAAGCGACCAGCGCGACGATAATCGCCACGAAGACCGCGCTTACGGTCATTGTCGACAAGCCAAGCCCGCGGTTCTTTGGGGCCTGGGTCAGGAAATCGCCGATTGACGCGCCCAATGGCCGGGTCAGCACATAGGCCGCCCAGAAGGCGAGCACCGATCCGATCAGCCCGGCATAATAAACGATTGAAATGACTGCGATCACGCCCCCGAATATCAGTCCGGCGACAACATAGCCGAGGCCCAGTTGCTCGGACAGCAAATCGCCGGCCGCAGTGCCCATCGCGAACGTGAACAGAATCGCCAGCCAATAATAAAGTTCTCGCTTCGGGGTCGTGATATCGTGGATCGACAACGTCTTTTCTGACCGGTGCCAAGCGAAGAACGTTGCCGCCAAAGCGGCCGCGAAGACCGCGGTCGAAAGATACAGGCTGACCCCGAAATTATCGCTCAGATTGTCGGTGATGAGGGTCCCGACGATGCTCAGAAAGACCACCGTGATCCAGTAGATCCACGGCACGTAGCGATCCTGCCGCAGCTGCAGGACGAGAAGTCCGGCGAGCACCGCCGCCGCCAGCAGCGATGTCGTGGTCAAGCCAAAGCCGAGATTGAAATTCAGATAATCGGCGCCGGTTTCGCCAACCGTGGTGGCAAGGATCTTGATCACCCAGAACGCCAAAGTGACCAAAGGCACCTTGTTGAGCATTTGGCGAGTGGGAGTTTCCATCATCGTGGGGCTTTCTGCCGCGCGATGCGGACGCGCCATAACCGAGCCGGCGCAGCTTCTGTTCCGTGGCCAACATTCCAGTGCCAACGTCCACGATGGGTGGTGAAAGGCGACCGAGCGCCTTAGATGGTGACTTATGGCCACTGCCACCCACCGCGTCACCGAAGCCGAAGCCGCCGCCCGTCCCCCGCGCGAAACGGTTGTCGTCCGCTTTGCCGGGGACAGCGGCGACGGCATGCAGCTGACCGGCGGGCAGTTCACCTTGTCAACCGCGCTGGCCGGCAACGACCTCGCCACTTTCCCCGATTTCCCCGC
>JBDSRE010000031.1:0-4355 GCA_039929465.1 Sphingomicrobium sp.
GTTATCTGGGTTTCCTCGAGGAGGGATCGCGCCAGGCCGACATTTACAAGCGCCATTGCAGCGGCGCCGGCTCAACCTTTTCGCTCTATCTCAAGGGTGGAGAGAAAGAAGCCTTCGCGTTCCTCGACGCGCTCCAGATCGCGCATCTCGCGGTTAGTCTGGGCGGCACCGAAACCCTTGCCAGCGCACCGGCCGCGATGACCCACCTCTCGGTCCCCGACGAGCGCAAGAAGGCGCTCGACATCACCGACAATCTGGTGCGCATTTCGGTCGGCGTTGAAGACCCCGACGACCTTATCGCCGACTTTGAGAATGCGCTTCGGGCGGTTTGAGGAACACGGCCCAAACTTCGACCAAAACGCCGCAAAGGGTCGAATGCGGACATTTGAGCAATATTGCGCTATGATGCGCCTGCTACCGGTCGCAAACAGACGGGCACTGGCGCTTTGCGGCTCCTTTTTCCATCTCTGCCGCTACTCTTAGCTATGAAGGTCCGGCTTTCGGATCAAACGATAAAGGAATGGAAAAATGCCCACAGGTACAGTTAAGTTTTTCAACGAGTCGAAAGGTTTCGGTTTCATTCAGCCTGAGGGCGGTGGACCTGACGCCTTCGTTCACATCTCCGATGTTGAGCGCTCGGGAATGAGCACGCTTCGTGAAAACGATCGCGTGTCCTACGATGTCGAAGAAGACCAGCGCGGCAAAATGAAGGCCACGAACCTGAAAACCGCCGACGCGTAAGCGTGATTGGGGAGGCGCCCGGCAGCGGGCGTCTCTCCAATGTTATTTTCTGGCGGCGCCAATGTCCGATTGGGTAAGAAACGGACATGAGGAGTTAGGCTGCACGAATGACCGAAGAATACTTGCCATCCTCCGGGTTTCTTAAAGCGCTGATCGATGATGACACGCCGCTGACTGGGCCCGACGCAGAAAGTAATCTTCGCCGCTTGTTGGCGCTCATGCGCGACGAGCTCCCCGCGAACCGAGACTGGGCTACGTTTTTGCTTGCACAGCAGGGCCTCGATAGCACCGACCTTCGGAAGGCTCTGTTTGCGGCTGCCGAGGATGAAAACGACGATGTTCGAGCAGAGGCAATCGTAGGACTGGCGAAGCGAGACAAAGCCGTGGCTTTGCCGCTGCTCCGTCGCGAGCTTGGCCGCGAGCACGTCTCTGTTCCGTTGTTTGAAGCCGCCGAAATTGTCGCCGACCTATCGCTGGTCGATGACCTTCGCGATTTCGCCATGCCTTCTGAAGATGTCCTATTGGACGAGTTAGCGGCCAAGGCACTCACAGCCTTCGAGGCCGCAAGCAATTCAGCCATTCGTGTCCGCAATGGGTCGTAAGCGGACGTTCCTACCCCCAATTCTCGACTGCCCAGCCGCGCTGGTTGGCCAGTCGCTCCAGCTTGCCGTGCGGATTGACCGCGACCGGCTCGTCCGACCATTCGAACACCGGCGCGTCGGAGACGTGGTCGGAATAGAAACGAACGTGGCCGTGCTTTCCCAATAACCCAGATTTCTTCACCCAGGCGTCAATCATCCGCAGCTTCGCCGGCCCGTAGCAATTCTCGCCGTCGATCAGTGCTCGGACCCGCTGGTCGAGGCCGATGATCGATCCGGTGGCGATGACATCGTCGAAGCCCAGCCGATCGGCGATTGCCGCTGAATATAGCCGGTAGGACGCGGTTGCGAGGACCAGTCGCCGACCCTGCGCCTTGTCGCGCTCGATCGCCTTTCGAGCGCCGGGACGGATGTTCGATCGAACCTGGGAATCGGCGAAACCGTCAACCAGCGGTTGCAATTCACGCGGGTGGACCGCGGCCCCGAGCAACAGGCGATGGTTGATCTGCTTCAACTCGCTGCGGTCGATCAACTTGGCGAGGTAAGCGAGCATCGACCCGATCACCAACGGCAGAAACAGCAGCCGCCACGGCGCCCGGTGCACCGCGCAGTGCAGCAGAAACGGAGTGTAGGTACCGTGCCGGGTAATCGTCCGGTCCATGTCGTAAATGGCGAGATCGCTCATGCCTGCCCCGACAGGATCGCTTCGACCAGCTCAAGGTCGGCGGGCTTGTCGACGTCGATCGCGGCCTTGGGGTCGCTCATCTGCACCGCGCGAATGCTGAGGCCGAGTTTGCTCCCGACCGCGGCAACGCTCTCGTCCACCGTCCGCAACTTGAGCACCGCACCTAGCAGCAGCGCCGGCCCAAGTGCTGCAAGCACGCGCCAGCCTTTCTTGCGGTCCTGCTCGACGATCCGCCAGCGGTCGATCACGCGTGTCACCTTGTCCGATCCGAAAGCGAACAGATTGGCGCCGCTGTAACGCCCGCCCTGAAACCCGATCCAGGTCCTCTTTGAGTTTGGAAAGCGGCGCATCAGCGTGTCGCGTTCGACCATTGCAATGGCGAGGTCGGCGCCCTCCGCTCCAGCGATGAACTCGGCGATCATCGCGGTATCGAGCAGGGCATGGTCAGCGGTGGTAACCAGCACCGGATAGTCGAGCGCCTTGGCTTTGATCAGCTCAGCGATGGTGTCGGCGATGGTGCCGAGCGATTGCCGAAGCTCGACCCGCGGATCATCGGGTAGCAACGGGCGCAACGAGTCCAGGTCCTGCGCAAACACGCACACCGTTCCGATCAGCGGGCTCTCGAGCAGGGCGCCTAGCGGCCGTAACAGCATCGGCACCCCCGCCACCTCGATCAGCGCCTTGTGGCCCATGATGTTGTCCCCGCTCGGCCGCGATCCGGCGAGGAGCAGAGCGCTCCAGCGGCTCACGACAGCCACGACGTGATCGTTTCTCCCCGCGCCCGAGCGCCGTTGGCCTGGGCCAAGCGGACGGCGTGGAAGATCAGGCTGATCAGGGTCCAGGCTGCGACCAGCTCAAGCCCGATGTCGGGCCTTGCGAACAGCAATGAGCCGACCAGGATCACCATGTTTGGGTTACGCCGCGCGGTGATCAGCCGGAAGCGGCTGTCGGTTCGCTCCCATACATGGATGTGCATGCCCCCGAAGCGGCGCATGAACACGCCCTCGATCAGCCGCTGGAGGACATATCCGCCAATAATCACCCACAGCGTCATTGTCGTAACCAGCGGCTCCAACGGGCGGCCGTAGGGCGCGAGACCGTGCTGCCACGCCCACCACCAGAATGGCGGGTGGATCAGGTCGATCCCATGGTCGAACAGATTGCCCCACTTAGACGATGCACCGGTACAGCGGGCGAGCTTTCCATCGACGGTGTCGAGGACCATGAACATGAACCCCGACAGGCTGCCGAGCCAATAATCGCCGCGCCAGAAGAGAAAAAAGGCGAACACGCACAATATTGCACCGATCGTGGTCACCATGTTGGGCGAAATTCCAGCCCGCGCCGCCCAGCGTGTCAGGTAGAATGCGGGCCTGCGCCACAGGTATAGCGTCAGGATATCTGTAACGCCCTTGTAGGAGGCGTCGTAGGCGGCGCGTTCGGCCGGTTCGGGATCAGCGGCATCGAGGGTCAGGACGAACGGCCGTTCGCGCTTTCGCAGTTCGGCGTAGTTGAGCTCGGCGGTCGCTGCGTCGAGCCGCTCGAGCCCCGCCGGAACCTTGCCCCGGGCGAATTCGGCCAGCGCCTTGGCTTGGGCCTTGCCCGCGGCAACATGAGCGAGGACCGGTTTGTCATCGAGGGTGAGGACGGTTCCGGAGCGCCCGCGCAGCGCCTTTAGCCATGCCGGATCCCAGGCATAATCCATGCTTGCGAGGACTGCCCCGCGCCCTGCCGCAAGCGCTTGCGCCGGCTCGAGCCCGGCATTGGCGGCTAGGCGGTTTGCTCGTTCCTTTGCGCTCATCCCGAACAGCCGCGCTTTGTTGTCGCCGAGCGCAAGGAACAAGGGGTCGTTGGGGCTGGTCATGGGGTGCGAATACGGGCGCCGCGGCGGTGAGGGAAGGGGTCGAGGAAAAGGCCGCTTGCCGCCGTGGCCCATTTCGCGCATCACTCCCGGTCAATGGCCGTCAAAGACCAGCAGCAAGGGGATCGCGCGGGATCGGCCGATGGGGGATCGACCTATCGCGTCGCCGGAGCGCTGACGATTACGCGCGCTGCGACCACCCAGCGCGAAATCGACGCCCTTACCGATCCCGTCACCATCGATTTGACCAAGGTCGAACGTATGGACACGGTCGGCGCGTGGCTTGTCTATCGCACCGTTCGCGACCGCCAGGCCAAGGTCATCGGCGCGTCCAAGGACGAGCAGGCGCTGCTCGACGAGGTCGCCGAATATGACAAACCGGCCAAGGTGCGCCCCGAGGGCCCGACCGGCGCGCGCAAGGTGCTCATCGAGCTTGGCGAATGGGTGGTCGAAACTGGCCGTACCCTGA
>JBDSRE010000032.1:0-3447 GCA_039929465.1 Sphingomicrobium sp.
GCGGTGTAGAGCTTCTTGCGGTCGCCCTTTTTGGCACGCGGGCCATCCAGCGGGGGCATCAGGCCGAAATTGACGTTCATTGGCTGATAGCTTGACGCATCTGCACCGCCGGTGATGTGGGCGAGCAGCGCTCCGAGCGCGGTTTCGGCGGGAGGGGCGGGGAGTAAGCGGCCCTCCGCCTCGGCGATCGCGAAGCGCGCTGCGAGGAGCCCGATCGCGGCACTTTCGACATAGCCCTCGCAGCCGGTGATCTGCCCGGCGAAGCGGATGTTCGGTTTCGATTTGAGGCGCAGTTCGCGGTCGAGCAGCGCTGGCGACTTAATGAAACTGTTGCGGTGAATGCCGCCAAGCCGAGCGAATTCGGCCTGTTCGAGGCCGGGAATGGTACGGAAAATGCGCACCTGCTCGCCATGTTTGAGCTTGGTTTGGAAGCCGACCATGTTCCACAATGTGCCAAGCTTATTGTCCTGGCGAAGCTGAACCACTGCATAGGGCCAACGCCCGGTTTTGGGATCGTCGAGACCGACGCCCTTCATCGGGCCAAAGCGCAGGGTTTCGGGACCGCGTTCTGCCATCACCTCGATCGGCATGCAGCCTTCGAAATAAGGGGTGTCCTGCTCCCACTCCTTGAACTCGGTCTTTTCGCCCGCGTTCAAAGCCTCGACGAAGGCGTGATATTGGTCGCGGGTCATCGGGCAGTTGATGTAATCCTTGCCTCCTTTATCCCAGCGCGCGGCCATCCAGCAGATGTCCATATCGACGCTGTCGCGGTGGACGATCGGGGCAATGGCATCGAAAAAGGCGAGCGCACCTTCGCCGGTCTCGGCGGCAATCGCTTCGGCCAATGCGGAGCCGGTCAGCGGACCGGTGGCGATGATCGTCGGATGATCGGGGAGCGCGTCGATGCGCTCGCGGACGATGGCGATGTTGGGATGGGCGGCAATGCGCGCGGTGACCTCACCGGCAAAGGCATCGCGGTCGACTGCAAGCGCCGAGCCGGCGGGGACCCGGTGCTGGTCGGCTGAGGCCATGATCAGCGAACCCAGGTCGCGCATTTCCTGATGGATCAGGCCGACTGCATTATTTTCGGCATCGTCGGAGCGGAAGCTGTTCGAGCAAACCATTTCGGCGAGCTGGTCGCTGCCGTGCGCTGGGGTGGTGTCACCGGCGTCATCGCCGCGCATTTCGCTCAAGCGGACATGAAGCCCGGTTTCGGCAAGCTGCCACGCCGCTTCGGAACCAGCGAGCCCGCCGCCGATGATGTGGATGTCGTGGGTCATAAGAGCAGCGATTATCCGGTAAGAAACGGCATTGGTGCCTAAGCGTTTGAAGCTGATTGTTAATTGCCGCCGCGAGGACGGCGCTTTGTTTTTACTCCGCTTCACCTTCCGGCGCTTGATCCACGGGCTTGTCCAGTTCGTCCGTGGCGGCGACCGCGCCGCCGTCGGGCGCCAGCTCGTCGCCGCCGTCAAGCGCGATCTCTTGCTCTTCGCTTTCGTCAATCTTGGCGACGCTGACGACATGTTCCTTGTTGGCGACGTTGAAGATGGTGACGCCCTGGGTATTGCGTCCAGTAATGCGGATGTCGGCCACCGTCGTGCGGATGATCTTGCCCTGATTGGTAACCAGCATCAGCTGCTCCCCGGGACATACTGGGAAGCTGGCGACGACATTACCGTTGCGCTCTGAAGTGACGATGTTGATGATGCCCTGACCGCCGCGCTTGGTTCGGCGATATTCGTAGGTCGAGCTGCGCTTGCCGTAACCGTTGACGGTGATGGTGAGCAGGAATTGCTCAGCGTCGGCGATTTCGGCGTAGCGCTCGGGATCGAGGCCGTCGGCCGCGTTGTTGTCGCGCCACAGCGGGGCCTTGAGATACGCCTCGCGTTCCTCGGCGCTGGTGCCGACCCGGCGAAGGATCGACATGGAGATGACCTGGTCGTCGCCGATCAGGCGAACGCCGCGAACGCCCATCGAATTGCGGCTCTGGAATTCGCGCACGTCGGTTGAAAGGAAGCGGATCGCCTTGCCGCTCCGGGTGGCAAGGAGGACGTCGTCTTCCTCGGTCAGTAATTCGACCCCGATCAGGCGGTCGAGGCTGCCGGCATTGCTGCCGTCGTCATCGTCACTGCCAGAGTCGCCATCGCTGTCGCCATCCTCGGTCGTGCCGAACTTCATAGCGATTTTGCCAGCGGTCGGAATGTTCGTGAAGGCATTCATCGAATTGCGCCGGACGGTCCCGCGCGCGGTCGCGAACATGATATGAAGCTTGCCCCATTCGGCCTCATCCTCCGGTAAGGCGAGTACGGTCGAGATAACCTCGCCCTCTGCAAGCGGCAGCAGATTGACCATCGGCCGACCCTTGGTATTCGGCCCACCCTCGGGCAGACGCCACACTTTCATTCGGTAAACCCGGCCGATGTTGGAGAAGAACAGCACCGGATTGTGGGTCGAGGTGACGAACAATTCGGTGACCACGTCTTCGTCCTTGGTCGCCATTCCAGCACGGCCCTTGCCGCCGCGCTTCTGTTCGCGAAACACCGAAAGCGGCGAGCGCTTGATGTAGCCGCCCATGGTCACGGTCACGACCATCTCCTCGCGCTCGATTAAATCCTCGTCCTCGAGGCCGTCGAACGCGGCAGTGATCTCAGACACGCGCGGGGTCGCAAACTCGGCTTCGACCTCGTCGAATTCCTCCCCCATGACCGCGTAGAGGCGGGCGCGATTGCCGAGGATTTCGAGCAATTCGCCGATATTGGCCGCAAGCCCTTCGAGCTCACCGCCGATTTCGTCGCGGCCGAGCGCGGTCAGGCGATGGAGGCGAAGCTCGAGGATCGCTTTGACCTGCGCCTCGCTGAGTTTGTAGACGGCACCCTTGGCCTGCGGCTCGATCGCCTCGACCAGTTCGATATACGGACGAATCTGATCGCCGGGCCATTCACGGGCGAGCAGTTTCTCGCGCGCGACGGCTGGGCTTGCCGAACCGCGGATAAGCTTGACGACTTCATCGAGGTTGGTGACCGCGACCACCAGGCCGAGCAACAGATGCGCCCGGTCGCGGGCTTTGGCGAGCTCGAACTTCGAGCGGCGGGTGATGACCTCTTCTCGGAACTTGACGAAGCTTTCGATGACATCGACCAGCGCCAGCGTTTCGGGGCGACCGCTTCGGATCGCCAGCATGTTGGCTGGGAAGCTGGATTGCGCCGGGGTGTGGCGCCACAGTTGGTTGAGCACGACCTCCGGAGTGGCGTCGCGCTTGAGGTCGATGACGATGCGCACGCCCTTACGGCTCGATTCGTCGCGAATGTCGCTGACGCCCTCGATGCGCTTGTCCTTGGCGGCTTCGGCGATCTTCTCGACCAGCCCCGACTTGCCCACCTGATACGGGATCGCGGTGAGCACTACCGACTGACGGTCGCCCCGGCCGTCCTCGACGTGCGCTCGGCT
>JBDSRE010000033.1:0-7321 GCA_039929465.1 Sphingomicrobium sp.
AATTTGACCTTGCCGCTGGCGTGGGATGAGCAGCGAGAGAAGTTGGGGTTCGGATAGGGTCAGACTCCGATTGCAGTCGGAATTTCGGCGCCTGAGACGGGCGCCTCTTTTTGGGTCATTTCCCCAGAAGCAACGCCAGTCTCGGACTACAATGCGGATCGGACGATGTCTCGAAGCCCGCAGAACTGCGCCGTTTTCTGGTATAGCACTTCACCCCGGCGCGAAAGCGTACGGAGATAGGGACTGTTTGGTGCGGTCGAGAAGACTCGAACTTCCACGGCCTTTCGGCCACAGCGACCTCAACGCTGCGCGTCTACCAATTCCGCCACGACCGCACGTCATGAAAAGCAGGCCGGCCGGATGGCCACTGCTGCTGGCAAGGCGGCGCGTCTAGCAAAGCGGCCCTTTCCGCGCAATGGCGCCACAGAGCTCGCGTATCCCGCCCATCCGGGGCCCCGATCTTAGACGTCGTTTATCTTTCACTCGGCGCGCGTCACTGCTGTCGCCTTATTGATTTTGGCCTTCCGACCACGGCCTTCGCGGTAGCCGTCCGTTGCCGTAGGCGGGTCACGACTATCCGCCAAGCGGACTGCGGGCACGACGCGACTGGTGTTGAATTCGAAGCACCTTGCTCAAGCCTTGAGCGTACTGAACCTTAGCGTGATTTCCGCCCCTTCGAGCACGTTCATCTCGGCGCTGTTGAAGCTGGCGCTGCCACCGGGCGGGAGGCTCTGTGCCGGTGGCGCAATCGGCCAGGTACGAACATTCTCCCCAGCGGCGGATGTGACCTGAGCTTGGAGTGGCGGAACCAGCTGCTCTTGATCGGTCGGGTTGATGATTCGCCCGGTCACGGTCAGCAGCACATTGCCGCTTTCTAGTGTCTGCCGATCGGTCTGGTAAACCAGCTTTAACGGGCTTGCGGCGGCGGTCGATAGGCCGATGCGCGACTTCCAGCTGTTCGGAGCAACGAACCAGAATAGCGCCGCGGCAGCGATTGCCAGCAAGACGATGGTAATGAGCGCGATGAGCGGACCGCGGCGTGGCGGTTCATCCTGATCGACCATTGCGAAAGGGCTAAAATTCGCTTCGCGCGCTGCCCCGGTCTCGCGATCCAGGCCGGCGTCGGGCCGCTCGGCGCTCGGCCACTCGCCGAACCCATCGGTTTCGGGCGTCGCGAGAAGCTGGTCGTCGATCAAGGCTTCTTCGTAGGCGCGTTGCTCGGCCTCGGGTCCGGCACGCGGCTCGATCAGCGTGGCTTCGACGAGGGATTCGGAATCATCCTCGTCGGGCTCTTTGTCGACCGCTGCCGCATTGCCCACTTCCGCTTCGCTATATTCATCCGAAGCTTCAGGATGAACATCAGCGATCGCCGGCTCATCCGCCGCAGCGCGCTCAAGTGGGCCTGGTTGCCCGTCGCTGAATTCCTCATCCTGGTGCCAGCTATGCTTGCACGACGCGCAACGGACTTGCCGTCCACCGGGCGGGATCGCGCCGTCCTTGACCACATATTGCGTCGTGCAACTGGGGCAGGTGAGGATCATGATGAGAAAAGACCTCTTCCGGGACGGGCAAGTGCGGGTAAACAGGAATGCGACGGGCTTTGCAAGGCACTGCCGGGACCGTCGCGGACCATGGCCGCAAGGAAGGGAATCGAAACTGGCTTCAGTCGCCCAATTCGACAGTGTCGGGCTGCGCTACGGCACCGGCGCCGAAGTGCTCCGCGACCTCGACTTCCGGCTTGCCGGTGGCGGTTTCTATTTTCTCACCGGCCCTTCGGGCGCGGGCAAGACCTCACTGCTCAAATTGCTTTATCTCGCCCAGCGCCCGACGCGCGGCCGGATTCGCTTGTTCGGTGAGGATTTGACCGAATCGGCGCGCGACGCGCTGCCCCACTTTCGCCGCCGGATCGGGGTCGTTTTCCAGGACTTCCGCCTGCTCCGTCACTTGTCGGCCTTCGATAATATCGCGCTTCCGCTGCGCATTTCAGGCGCAAGCGAAGAGGCAATCGAGGCTCCGGTGCGCGAAATGCTCGACTGGGTCGGGCTCGCTGATCGGGCGAGCGCGCGCCCAGCAACCTTGTCGGGTGGGGAACAGCAGCGTGTCGCAATCGCCCGAGCGGTCATCAACCGGCCCGATTTGCTGGTTGCCGACGAACCCACCGGCAACGTCGATTCAGTTATGGCCAAGCGGCTGATGCACTTGTTCAGCGCGCTCAACCAGCTTGGGACGACGGTCGTGGTCGCGACCCACGACGTCGGGCTGATCAGCGCTACTCCGGGCGCGCAGATGATCCGGTTGGAGCAGGGCACGATGGTCGACCCCACCGGCGCCTGGCGCAATCCGCCGAGCGGCCGATGAAGGGACTTCTTAATTCGTCGGCCGCCGACCGCCGGCTGCTAGGGGTGCCGCCCTTGAGCGGTCCGACGCCATGGGTGGTGGCAATTATGAGCTTCTCGATCCTGATCATCGCCGCTGCCGGCCTGGCCCTGGCCAAGACCGCAAGTCAATTCGAGCGTTCGGTCGAGGCGCGCTACTCGATCCAGGTGCCAGCGGGCAGTGCACGGCTGTCGCAATTGCTTGATGCGACCCGGCGCATGCCCGGGACCACTGACGTGACCGCGGTCCCAGTCAGTGAAATGCGCGATTCGCTTCGCCGCTGGCTTGGACCCCTCGCCGACAGCAGGGACCTGCCAGTGCCGGCGCTGATCAATTTCGATATCACGCCCGGCGCCGATCCCAATTTGCTTACCCGGCAGATCCAGAAGCTTGAGCCCAACGCCTTGATCGCGTCGCACAGCCAGTCGGTTGGCCCGATGTTGCGCTCGCTCCGGGCGCTGCAATGGATTGCGTTGACCCTGGTTGTGCTCCTCGCCGGAGCGGCGTCGGCGGCGATCGTGCTCGCTGCGCGGGCGGCGCTCGACACCCATCGCTCGACCATTGAGGTTCTGCACGGCATCGGCGCCACCGACCACCAGATTACCAGTCTGTTCCAGCGCAAGATCGCGATCGATGCACTCGCTGGGAGCATATTGGGCGCAGTCGCCGCGGCCTTGGTCCTCACGCTGCTCGCCGCCGGTTCGGCCTTCCTCGGCCAACTCACCGGCGGCGCCTCTCTGGGTCTGGCCGATTTGGTGATGCTCGCGCTGCTCCCCTTCGCATTGACCGCGCTTGCGACGCTGGTCGCCCGTTCGGCGGTGCTCGAGCGACTGCGGCGGGCCTTATGATCGCCCGCGCCGCTGCTCTGTTGCTGTTGATTTACGCCATCGGCTTCATGCTGTTCGCCTTCACCCTTGGCGAACCGGCTCCGGCCGGCTTGGACCGCGCCGACTCGGCGGTTGTCTTGACCGGCGGTCCTGAGCGGATCGAGCATTCAATCGAGGTGCTGCGCGGCGGAAGGGTCAAGCGGGTGCTCATCGCCGGGGCCGATCCGGTAGTGACGAAAAAGGATATCGCACGGCGCCTCGGCGGCGATGACCGGCTGATCAAATGTTGCGTCGATCTTGGTAGCGAATCGGTCGACACACGATCGAATGCAGAAGAAGCCGGCCGCTGGCTCGCCAAGAACGGCTTCAAGTCGGTTCTTCTGATCACCAGCGACTGGCACATGCGCCGCGCTTACTACGAGTTCGACAAGGTGCTCGGCGGCAAATACCAGCTGTCGACCGATGCCGTGCGTTCGGCTCCGGGCTTTCTCATTCTGTTCGGCGAATATAACAAATACGTCCTTCGCCGACTTGCCGTCTGGGCCGACATCTGATGGACAGTGCGGCGTGGCGTGCACGAGCGATCCTGTTCGCGATCCTGTTTTACGCCGGCACCTTCTTCTGGGTTGTCGTGTCGCTAATCGCCAGCCTGTTCAGCCACCGGGCAGTCGTCGCGGCGGTAATGGGGTGGACCCGGACGCAGCAGGTGCTGGCCGATCGCATCCTTGGCATCCGCACCAAGCTGGTCGGAGAAATCCCCAGCGGTGCCTGTCTCATCGCGGTCAAGCATCAAGCCATTTACGAGACGTTGGAGGTAGTCCGTCTGGCGGATTCGCCGGTCCTCGTGATCAAGCGTGAGCTCGCCGATATCCCGCTGTTCGGCAAAGTCACTCGTCTCTACGGAATCATTGCGGTCGAACGGACCGCTGGGGCCAAGGCGCTTCGAGTGATGCTCAGCGAAGGCAAGAAGGCGATCGCGTCCGGACGCCGAATCGTCATCTATCCCGAAGGAACCCGAGTGCCGGTCGGCACCGCGCCGCCGCTCCAGTCCGGTTTCGCCGGTCTCTACCGAGCACTCGGCCTGCCGGTGGTTCCGATCGCGGTCGACAGCGGACTTTTCTGGGGCAAGGGCCTGGCCAGGCGCAGCGGGACGGTCACGCTCAAGGTTGGTGAGGTGATTCCCCCGGGACTCGGCCGTGAGGAAATCGAGGCGCGAGTTCATACCGCGATCAATGCCCTCGAATTATCCGCGCAGCCGCGCCCCTAATTTCTCTGCAGCAGCGATTACGCGCTTCGAGATCGCGCCGATCTCCTCATCGGTAAAGCTCTTGTCGGTCGGCCGCATAACCACCTCCACTGCAAGCGACAGGCCGTCAGGGGATTCGAACCGGTCGAACAGGCGCACGCCGGTGATTGCGATTTTGTCACTGCCGCGAACGGCACGAACGAGATCGCCGGCGGGTAGTGTTGGCGGGACGATGAAAGCGAAATCGCGCGATACGGACTGGAGCGATGACGGTACGTAAGCCGCCCGGGCCCGCGACGATGCGCGCGGCTCGGGGATCGCATCGAGATAGATTTCGGCTGCGACTAACCCTGCCGGAGCGCTGAGTTGGCGGAGAACCTGGGGGTGGACCTCGCCGAAGCGGGCGACGATCGTCTTGGGTCCAAGCCCAAGGCTTGCCGATCGGCCGGGGTGCCATTCGGGTCCGGCATTGGCGAAACTTTGAAGGTTGCTGACCGGCGCTCCAGCGGCTTCGAGCAGCGCAACTGCCTCCGCCTTGACGTCAAAGGCATCGAACGGTGCCGCCTTGCCCGATTGCCAGCTGCGCTCCCTCTGCTCACCGGCAAGAAGCACCGCGACCGTCGGTCGCTCGCCGTCGCGGCCATAACGGCGGCCAAGCTCGAACAGGCGCACCGATGCCGCGCCACGGTCAAGGTTACGCCGGGCCGCAGCAGCAAGGCCGGGCAGAAGCGACGGTCGCATCACCTTGAGGTCTTCGCTGATCGGGTTGGCAACGGTCCATTCGCCGCCGCCGACCGCCGTTGCCTCCTGCTCGGAGATGAAACTCCACGTCACTGCCTCGTCGAGCCCGCGTGCTGCGGCGGCGCGGCGAACTCGGCGTTCGGCCAGCTGCGAGCGCGTCGCGGTGGGCCGGGCAATGCCGGGTTCGCGGTCTAGCGGAGTCGAAGCAATCGACTCATAGCCGATAATTCGGATTACTTCCTCGACCAGATCGGCCGGTCCGTCGACGTCACGCCGCCATGTCGGTACCGTCACGGTCTCGCCGCGGACGGTAAATCCGAGCCGCTCGAGGATGGCCTTTTGCTCCGCCTTGGGAACGTCAATCCCGCCCAGCGCCGCAGTTTGCGCATAGTCGAACGCGATCGTCTTGCGCTCGACCGGGGGCTCGCCAGCACGGATCACCCGCGATGCGCTGCCGCCACAGCTGTCGAGCACCAATTGGGTGAGGAGCGCGAGCCCGTCGTCGAGGAACGCCGGGTCGACCCCACGCTCGAAGCGGCTGCGCGCGTCGCTGGTTAGACCGAGCGCTTGGCCGGTCCGAGCGATCCGCTCGGGTGTGAAATAGGCTACTTCAAGCATGACGTCAGTCGTTGCTTCAGACACGCCCGAATCCTCGCCGCCCATGATCCCGCCGATGTCGTGGACTCGCGCGTCGTCGGAGATGACGGTCATGAACGGCTCGAGGGCATATTCTTTCTCGTTGAGCGCGAGGACTTTTTCGCGGGGCCTGGCGGCGCGGGCGGTCAGCCCGCCGCTGAGCTTGGCCATGTCATAGGCATGGGCCGGGCGGCCATGATCGAGCATGACGTAATTGGTGATGTCGACCAGCGCCGAGATTGGCCGCTGTCCGGCGGCCTTGAGCAGCTGCTGCAGCCACTCAGGACTGGCGCCATTGGTCAGGCCAGTGACCGCTCGGCCGAAAAACGCCGGGCAACCGTCCAGATCCTCGATCGCAATCGGCACCGGGCAATCGAACGCGCCCTCAACCACCGGTATATCGATTGGTCTCAGCGTCCCCGCCCCTGCCGCCGCGAGGTCGCGGGCAATGCCACGGACGCCCATGCAATCCTGGCGATCGGGGAGTACCGCGACATCGAACACCACGTCGTCGAGTCCAGCATAAGCCGAATAATCCATGCCCACCGGGGCGCCCGTTGGGAGTTCGATAATTCCCTCGTGATCATCGCCAAGCTCGAGTTCGCGCACCGAACACATCATTCCGCGGCTTTCGACCCCGCGGATCGACGCCACTTTGAGGGTCGTGTCGCTCCCCGGGATATAAGCGCCCGGCGGGCCGAACACACCGAGCATCCCGGCCCGCGCATTATGCGCTCCGCACACCACCTGGACGGGGCCCTGACCAGCATCGACGGTCAGGATCTGGAGCTTGTCCGCCTGCGGATGCTTGTCGGCGGTCAGCACCTTGGCGACCTTGAACGGTGCCAGCGCTACCGCAGGATTGCTCAAGTCTTCGACTTCAAGCCCGATCGCGGTCAATTTATCGGCGATTGCCTCGACCGGCCAGTCGGTATCGAGGTGGGACTTCAGCCACGACAGGGTGAATCTCATGCGCCCACTCCCCCGCTGAGCGTGGGCACATCGAGCGAGCGGAAGCCGTAATGTTTAAGCCATCGCAAATCGGCGTCGAAAAAGTCGCGCAGATCATTCATTCCATATTTGAGCATCGCCAGCCGATCGATGCCGCAGCCGAAGGCGAAGCCCTGCCATTCATCCGGGTCGAGCCCACACGCGGCAATGACTCGCGGATGGACCATTCCGCTGCCGAGCACTTCCATCCACCCCTCCTGACCGCCAACGACTCGGCGGCCCTTCTCGACCGACCAGCCAAGATCGATCTCGGCCGATGGCTCGGTGAAAGGGAAATAGGATGGGCGCATGCGAATGGTGATGTCGTCGCGCTCGAAGAAGGCCTTTAGGAAGGTCTCCAGAGTCCATTTCAAGTGCCCCATGTGGATGCTCTTGTCGATCACCAGCCCTTCGATCTGGTGGAACATCGGGGTGTGGGTGGCATCGCTGTCGCTGCGATAGACCCGCCCCGGCGCGATGATCCGAAGCGGCGGCGGATTGGCCT
>JBDSRE010000034.1:0-3808 GCA_039929465.1 Sphingomicrobium sp.
CGCCGCGGAATCGGCCCGGCGTATGAGGATAAGGTCGGCCGCCGCGCCATACGCGTTTGCGACCTTGCCCATCTCGATGCGCTCGGGCCCCAGCTCGACCGCTTGTGCGCGCACCACGATGCGCTTCGTGCCGGTTTTGGCGAACCTCCGGTCGACCGCGATACGCTGCTTGCGGAATTGAAGGAGATCGCGCCGTTCGTCCTCCCTTACGCAAAGCCGGTGTGGCGCGACCTCGATTCCGCGCTTCGCAAGGGCCAGAAGATCCTATTTGAAGGTGCCCAGGGCGTTCTCCTCGACGTCGATCATGGCACCTATCCGTTCGTGACCTCGTCGAACACCGTCGCGGGTGCCACGGGATCGGGCAGCGGCATCGGTCCTGGCGCCGCAGGGTTCGTGCTCGGCATCGTCAAGGCCTATACGACTCGGGTCGGCTCGGGCCCGTTCCCCACTGAGCAGGACAATGCCATCGGCCAACAATTGGGCGAGCGGGGTCACGAATTCGGCACCGTTACCGGCAGGAAACGCCGCTGCGGCTGGTTCGATGCGGTGCTGGTGCGCCAAGCGGTCGCGGTCAGCGGGGTGACCGGCATAGCGCTGACCAAATTGGACGTGCTCGACGGGTTCGAGACCATCCGCATTTGTACCGGCTACACGCTCGACGGCGAGGATTACTACTATCTTCCGCCTCACCCCGCCGCTCAGGCCCGGGTCGAGCCGATTTACGAGGACTTCAAGGGCTGGGCCGGGACCACCGCAGGCGCCCGCAGCTGGGCCGATCTACCGGCGCGGGCAATCAAATATGTCCGCCGCATCGAGGAGCTGATCCGCTGCCCGGTGGCGCTGGTCAGCACGTCACCCCAGCGCGACGACACCATCCTCGTGCGCGATCCCTTCGCCGGTTGAGGCAACTTTGCGTTACCGGCCCCGTTCTATAGCGTGTAAATAACCACGGACTTCCTTCAGCCGACGGCGTTGATCAACGAGAAATTCGCGTATTTTGCAAACGAATTTTTCCGCCAACTGCCCAATATCGTCATTGCCATCGCTTTCCTGATCGGCGCGTGGCTGGTCGGTCGCCTGATTGCGACCGCGATTTCGCGCCTGGCGGTGCGCCGCAATCGGCCCGACCTGGGCTCGCTTCTGGGATCGCTGGCCAAAGGCGCATTCCTGATCGCTGCGATCCTGTTCTCGGCAGCGATCATTTTTCCGAGCGTCAAACCGAGCGACATATTCGCAACGCTTGGCATCGGGTCGGTGGCTATCGGCTTTGCCTTCAAGGATATTTTACAAAATCTGCTGGCCGGCCTGTTGCTTCTGATCCGGCGACCCTACCGTCGCGGCGACCAGATCATTGTCAAGGATTTCGAAGGCACGGTGGTTCGGGTCGAGACCCGTGCGACCCTGATCCGCACCTATGACGGGCGCCAGGTGATCATCCCCAACAGCGATGTCTATACCTCGGCGGTGATCGTCAACACAGCGTATCCAAAGCGCCGCGACGAATTGATGATCGGGGTCGGCTATGGCGACAGCCCCGCCAAAGCAGTCGATCTGTTCACCAAGGCGCTGGCCACAGTCGATGGAGTCCTTGCGGAACCGGTCCCCGAAGTTCTGCCTTGGGCACTCAACGATTCGACCGTCGATCTCAAGGCCCGGTGGTGGGCGGATTCGGTCCGAACCGAGCAGGTTCATGTTCGCGCGCGAGTAGTGTTGAAGATTTTCGAGACCGCCAAGGCTCACGGCATTGACCTGCCCTTCCCGACCCAGGTGATGCTGTTCCACGATCAGACCGAAGACGTCGATGGCGATCGGACTCGACAGCGTGAAGGCTGGCCGTCGGGCGAAGATTCGCCAGCGCCCCGCCATATCAACGCCCGCTTGCGCTCGAAGCCAGGCTAAGGTCTCCAGTCGCCGTCGCGACTTCTACGATGGAACAGCCGCATCATGATCCGGTCGCCGTTGCGATTCATCAATTCGTGAAGCGCCAGTCCGCCCGCGCCGAGCAGGAACAGGCAAATGATATTCGCCGGCAGGCCCGGTGAAATAAACCTGCTGAACAGCCATCGGCCGAGGAGGGCGATGGACACTGCGCCGCCAATCACGAGCATCAGTCGAACGAGAAGATCGGTGCGCGGGTTCATTGCCTGTCCTGTTTGCGCTGATTTGGCCGGAAATGGAGAATCACCGTCACACCGTCGCGATGTCCGGCGCGTCCTCGGCCTTCATCCCGACGACATGATAGCCGGCGTCCACGTGATGGGTTTCGCCGGTCACGCCCGACGCCAGGTCGCTGAGCAGATACAGCCCGGCGCCGCCAACGTCGTCGATAGTGACGTTGCGTCGGAGCGGGCTGTTATATTCGTTCCACTTCATGATGTAGCGGAAGTCGCCGATGCCGCTTGCGGCAAGGGTCTTGATCGGGCCGGCGCTGATCGCATTTACCCGAATTCCGTCAGGGCCGAGGTCGGCAGCGAGATATTTGACCGAGGTTTCGAGCGCGGCCTTGGCCACTCCCATGACATTGTAATGGGGGATGACTTTTTCCGCGCCGTAATAAGTCAGGGTCAGCATCGCCCCGCCGGGCTTCATCATCGCCGCCGCTCGGCGCGCGACCGTGACGAAACTAAAGACCGAGATGTTCATGGTCATCAGGAAATTGTCGATGCTGGTATCGACGAACCGCCCGCGAAGCTCATTCTTGTCCGAATAGCCGATAGCGTGAACGATGAAGTCGAGGCTGTCCCACTTTTGTTTCAGCTCGGCGAACGCGGAATCGAGCGCCTCGCTGCTGCTGACATCGCAGTCGATGAGCATGTCCGAACCAAGCTCGGCGGCGAGCGGGCGGACCCGCTTCTCGAGCGCCTCGCCCTGATAGGAAAAGGCCAGCTCGGCCCCCTCGCCGCCAAGCGCGCGGGCAATTCCCCAGGCGAGGCTGCGGTCGTTGGCGAGTCCCATGATGAGCCCGCGCTTGCCCTCCATCAGTCCGGTCAACTCTGCGCTCCCGTGGCTTTGATTTCGACAACTTCGATATCCTCGCCCGGCTGCGGCTCCTCGACCTCGAGGACGTCGATATAGGGTCCGGAATAGATTTCACCCTTTAGCGCGGTGGCGCCGGTCTCGGCCAGAGCCGCGTTGAGTTCGGCGCCGATGACCACTCCAAGTCCGATCGCAAAGAAAAACAGCAGTGCAATCATCACTCCGGCAAGGCTTCCGTACGTCAGGCTGTACCCGCCGACCAGCTTGAGCGTTGCGGGCAGCAATTCAACCGTGACCAGCCACCACAACGTGATGAACAATGCTCCTGGCCATTTGCGGCAATCGCGCTTTCGGTAGCGCTTGGGGGTAAGCGCCAGGAACAAGGCGTAAAAGGTACCGAACATCGTCGCCGCCGGAAGCAGCCGGGCAATGCCGAGGCGGGTTCCGATCCCGCCTGCCGCTGGGAACCATTGGACTAGTGCAGCCTGGACCGAACTCAGCGTTACCGACAGCGCAAACGCGACCATCAGCAGCAACACAGCGCCAAGAATGAGGATCATTGACCCCAGACGATACTCCCAGAAGGGCGAGCAGAATTTCACTCCGTAAGCGCGGCGCAGGATGTCGCGGATGGTCTCGATGAAGCTTGCCGCGCTCCACAGTCCGACCGCTGCGCCGAACCACAGCAGCGGCCCGGTACGCGCCAGGAGCACTTCATTGATCGGCTCGCGAAGGGTCGCCGCAACATCGGGCGGAAGCCGGCGAAGCACGTTGAAGACGGTTAATTGGGCATCTTCGCTCTGTCCGAACAGATGCGCCATCGCCGCTGCCA
>JBDSRE010000035.1:0-18133 GCA_039929465.1 Sphingomicrobium sp.
CGACGACCAGGATAGCGCCATCGCTGACGTCCTCTCCGACTTCGAGGCGGGCAAGCCGATGGACCGGCTCATCTGCGGCGATGTCGGCTTCGGCAAAACCGAGGTCGCGCTGCGCGCCGCCTTCGTCATGGCGATGACCGGAAAGCAGGTCGCGTTGATTTGCCCGACGACCTTGCTCACCCGCCAGCATTTCCGCAATTTCACCGAGCGTTTTCACGGCTTTCCGATTCGGATCGGGCGCCTGTCGCGGCTGGTCCCGGCGGCCGAAGCCAAGGCGACCAGGGAAGGCCTTGCAAGCGGCGATGTCGATATCATCATTGGTACCCACGCATTGCTTGCTAAATCGATTGAGTTCAAACGCTTGGGGCTGGTTATTGTCGACGAGGAGCAACACTTCGGGGTGGTCCACAAGGAACGGCTGAAAGCGCTCAAAGCCGACGTCCATGTGCTAACCCTGACCGCGACGCCGATCCCGCGCACCTTGCAAATGGCGATGAGCGGTCTGCGCGATCTCAGCGTCATTCAAACGCCGCCAGTCGACCGCCTTGCGGTGCGCACCTACGTGACGCCGTGGGACGCCGTGGTGCTGCGCGAGGCGTTGTTGCGCGAACATTATCGCGGCGGGCAGAGCTTCCTCGTCGTTCCCCGCGTGGCCGACCTCGCGGGCATGGAGCAATGGCTCGCCGACCAGGTGCCCGAAGTCACCGCGGTCACCGCCCATGGCCAGATGAGCGCGACCGAAGTCGAGAACCGGATGAGCGCATTCTACGACCGCAAGTATGACGTTCTGCTGTCGACGACGATCGTCGAAAGCGGACTCGATATCCCAAGCGCCAACACGCTGATCGTCTATCGCTCGGACCGTTTCGGACTTGCTCAATTGTACCAGCTGCGCGGCCGGGTCGGTCGCTCGAAGAGCCGCGCTTATGCCTATCTGACGATGCCTTCTGACCGGGTAATCACCGACACGGCGATGAAGCGGCTGCAGGTCTTGGCCGATCTCGACAGCCTCGGCGCCGGCTTTCAGCTTGCAAGCCACGATCTCGACATTCGCGGTGCCGGCAACCTTCTTGGCGACGAGCAATCGGGGCATATCAAGGAAGTTGGGTTCGAATTGTACCAGTCGATGCTCGAGGAGGCGATCCTCGACGTCAAGTCGGGCGGGCTCGAGCGCAATGAGGAATTCACCCCGCAAATCAGCGTCGACGCGCCAATCCTCATCCCCGAGGCCTACGTCCCTGACCTCGATCTGCGCATGGGGCTGTACCGCCGCCTCGGCGACCTTGAGGACCGGCCGGCGATCGACAGCTTCGCCGCCGAGCTGATCGACCGTTTCGGCAAGCTGCCAGAGGAAACGGCGAATCTGATGAAGATCGTCGAGGTCAAATTGAACTGCCGTTCCGGCAATGTCGCAAAGCTCGATATCGGTCAGCGCGGTGCAGTCGTCACCTTCGTCGACAAGGGGCCGCCCGACCTCGACGGGCTGTTCGCTTATATCGACCGCTTGCAGGGCGCGGCGCGGCTTCGTCCGGACTCCAAGCTGTCAGTATCGCGCAACTGGCCTACGCCCGAGGCGCGGCTCAACGGGGCACTGCAATTGTCGCGCGGGCTGGCGAGTATCGCCGCCAGCACGGGCTCAGGTAGCCGGGCGCTCGAGCCCGCCTGAAGCATCGGCACGGTGCCCGGCAACGAACCGGATAAGCTCCTCTTCCGACATCGGGCGCGCGCCGAAAAACCCCTGATAGAGTTGGCAGCCCCAGTCTGACAGCAATGCGAGCTGAGCGGCTGTCTCGACACCCTCGATAACCAGTTCCAGATCAAGCTCGCGGGCAAGAGCGACGATTGCGCGGACGATGATGCAATCGCGCTTGCCGTTTTCGATCCGCGCGATCAGCCCGCGGTCAATTTTGAGCACATCGAGCGGAAGCGCGCTCAGGTACAGCAAACTGGCATAGCCGGTGCCGAAATCGTCGACTGCGATCCTGACCCCTTGCTCGCGTAGCCGACCCAAGCGATTTACCACTCGTTCGTCATCGGCGATCAGCGAATTTTCGGTGATTTCGACAATGACCCGCGCCGTATCGATGCCTGCGGCGTGAATCTCATCCAGCAGAACTTCGGCAAAGCCGGGGCGCCCGACATCCTCGGGCAGGAAGTTGATCGACAGAGCCAACTCGCCAAGAGCGCCAGCCCATTGGCCGACAATCCGCAACGCCTTGCGCTGGACCATATGCGACAGCCGTTCGGCGAGGCCCGACGCCCGGGCCCGCTCGAACAGGTCCTTGGCGTCGTCGCACCCGGGCAAGCGGGCAAGCGCCTCGACCCCGACGATTTTCCCGCTGACAAGGTTAAACTGGGGCTGGAAGGCGATTTGCACGCGGTCGCCCGCGATCAGCCCTTCAAGTTCGCGATCGGCGCTGATCGTGGGCGCCAGAACGCCGGCAGCATCAGCCGCCCGCCGCTTATTATCGCCGGTCGCAATCGTCCCCATCGGAAGGTACGCTAGGCGACTATTCGGGCACGCGGAAGAACCAACCGCCGCCGCGGTCCGAATTGGGACAGTGACGAAGGCGGCGGGGCGCACTATCTTCGCGCCCATGAACGCCAACTCACCGCGATCGGCCCCACAGGATCTGCGCCCGCTCAAGATCGGACTGCTCGCCTCGAACCGCGAGCTTGCGGCGGCCGCTGAAGACCTCATCCGCGGCCGATATACCTTCGCCGACGCCAATGACGCCGAGACCTTCGTCGCGCTTGGCGGCGACGGGTACATGCTCCACGTCCTCCACGACATGCTCGACCGCGGCGCGGCGCGGCCGGTGTTCGGGATGAATCGCGGCACGGTCGGATTCCTGATGAATGAATGGCGCCTCGACCAGCTTGCCGAGCGCATCGCTAAGGCCAAGGAAATCCGAGTTTCGCCATTGCAGATGCAGGCCACGACCTTGTCCGGCGACACATTGACCCATGCCGCGATCAATGAAGTGTCGTTGCTGCGCGAAACGCGCCAGTCGGCCAAGATCGAGATTTCTGTCAACGGCAGGGTGGTCCTGCCGGAGCTAGTGACCGACGGGGTATTGGTTGCGACGCCAGCGGGATCGACTGCCTATAATTTATCCGCACGCGGGCCGATCCTGCCCTTGGCTGCCAAAATGCTCGCGCTTACTCCGATCAGCCCGTTCAGACCTCGCCGCTGGTCGGGCGCGATCCTGCCCGACGACACGGCCGTCAGCTTCCGGGTTATCGACCCTGCCGACCGGCCAGTCTCCGCCGTCGCCGACCAGTTCGAAGTGCGCGACGTAACCCAAGTCGATGTCTGCCTCGACCGCGACAATTCGCTGACCTTGCTGTTCGATCCCGAGCATGCGCTCGACGAGCGCATCGCGATGGAGCAGTTTCTCACTTGAGGCTTGCGCAGTTGAACGGCCTTTGTCATAGGCGCGTTCGTCCGATGAGGACCGCTCCCCGATAGCTCAGTGGTAGAGTAGGTGACTGTTAATCACTTGGTCGTTCGTTCGAATCGAACTCGGGGAGCCATTCCTCCACAGCAGCTCAGCCTCTGACGATTGGCTCCGTTTGGCTCGGAGCGCAACGTTCCCGTAACGACGGCGGACATAGGTTTTCCCGGCCGAGGGGAGCCGACCAATGCTTCAAATTGCCTATTTCAGCACTGCCTCCGCGTCGCAGGACGCGAAGACTGTAAACAGCGTTCTGATCTCGTCGCGCTGCAACAATCGGCGCGATGAGATTACCGGCCTGCTGGTCGCTGGCGGCAATCGCTATCTCCAAGTAATCGAGGGGCCGAGCGCGGCGATGAAGCGGTTGTACGCGACGATTCGCTGCGACCGCCGTCATCTCGCTTTGACCACATTGGTCGAGCAGACCACTCACCAGCGCTGTTTTGAAGGATGGTCGATGGCGTTCCGGCGCGAGCCGGCGCTCGGCCAATTCGACAGCTTCCCGGAGATCGTCCGTTATCTCACCGAGCAGGTCGAGGATCGCCGGCTGAGGGGCCAAATCAGGAATTTCGCGCGAATCTTCATCGCCCAGCCGCCCGCGGTTGGAGCGATCCCATGGAAACTGTCAGCCTAGCCCTCGAGCCCGGCCATGAGGCTAGCATTGCCACCGGCGGCAGTGGTGTCGATGCACGTCACCCGCTCGATCGCGAAGCGGGCCAAGTAATGAGGTCCGCCGGCCTTGGGCCCGGTGCCGCTTAGCCCCTCCCCGCCGAACGGCTGACTTTCGACCACCGCGCCGATCTGGTTGCGGTTGACGTACAAATTGCCAACCCGCGCGTGCTGCTCGACATAGTCGCGGACGCTATCGATACGGCTCTGAAGGCCCAGCGTCAGGCCGTAGCCGGTGGCGTTGATCGCCTCGACGACCTTGGGCAGCTCGTCGGCCTTGAAGCGGACGACGTGGAGGATGGGGCCGAAATTTTCCTGGCTTAGCTCGCTCAAACTGTTGATCTCGTACATCGCTGGGGTCACGAAATCGCCCTGTTTCGCGCTTTCTGGAAGGTCGAGGCGGCAGACCTTCTTCGCATGCTTGTCGAGCCAGCGCAGGTGTTCCTCAAGCGCGCTTTTCGCCGCCTCGTCGATGACCGGCCCGACATCGGTTGAGAAGTTGCGGGAATCGCCGACGCTTAGCGCTTCCATCGCGCCCTTGATCATGGCGATCATGCCATCGGCGACGTCTTCCTGGACGAACAGTACCCGCAAGGCCGAGCAGCGTTGTCCCGCGCTCTGGAAAGCCGAGGATATCACATCGCGGGTGACTTGCTCGGGAAGCGCCGAGCTGTCGACAATCATCGCATTCTGTCCGCCGGTTTCGGCGATGAACGGGATGATCGGCCCCTCTCGGTCAGCCAGATTTCGATTAATCATGCGCGCGGTGCCGGTCGACCCGGTGAAAACGACTCCCGCGAGCAGCGTATGTGCAGTCAGCGTTCCACCGACGACCCTGCCTTCCCCGGGTGCAAGCTGGATGACATCTTTGGGGATGCCGGCCTGATGCATCAGATCGACCGCAAGAGCGCCGATCAGCGGCGTCTGGCTGGCCGGCTTGGCGATTACCGCGTTGCCAGCAGCAAGCGGCGCTGAAGCCAAACCCGTGAAGATTGCCAGAGGGAAGTTCCACGGCGAAATACTTGCGAACACGCCGCGTCCGCGAAGCCGCAATTGGTTCTGTTCACCGGTCGGGCCTGGAAGCACTGTCGGATGAGTGAATTGCCGCCGCGCCTCAGCCGCGTAATAGCGCGGGAAATCGACCGCCTCGCGCACCTCGAGAATCGCATCGAGTAAAGTCTTCCCCGCCTCGCGCATGCACAGCGAGAAGAATTCTTCGCGATGCTCTTCGAAGAGGTCGGCGGCGCGGTCGAGCAGTTCGGCGCGCCGGTCCCCGCCGAGTGCATCCCACCCCGGTTGGGCGGCATGAGCGGCGCGGACCATCGCGTCGACGTCCATGGCGCTCGCCTCGGCCACCGTGCCGATGGTGATGCGCCGGTCGAACGGTGCAGTGATCGTGCGCGTCTTGCCCCCTTCGATGCCGCCAACGGCATCGCTCAGGACAGGCTTGCCGAGCGTTGGCGCTGCATTCCATTGCTTGCTGTCGATCTTGTCGAGCCGCTTCAGCAATGGCTCCCGCACGAGGGGGTCGCTCAGGTCGACCCCGGCGCTGTTGCGGCGCTCCGCTCCGAAGATCTCGTTCGGCAGGACAATCGCCGGGTTGCGCTTGACCGGCAGGGCCTCCAGTTCGGCGACCGGATTGCGGACCAGCTCCTCGATCTTCACCTGATCGTCAGCAATGCGGTTGACGAATCTCGAATTGGCGCCGTTTTCGAGCAGCCGACGGACGAGATAGGCGAGCAATTCCTTATGGCTCCCGACCGGCGCGTAAATCCGCACCGGAGCGGGCGTGTCGCCAACATGTCGCTCAAGATTGCCAAGTTCTTCGTACAAGCCTTCGCCCATGCCGTGGAGGCGCTGGAACTCGAACGCCTTGCCGGCGCCAATCGCCTTCACCTGGCCGATGGTGTTCGCATTATGGGTGGCGAAGGCCGGATAAATAACGTCATCCGCGGCAAGCAAGGCTCGAGCGCAGGCCAGGTAGGAAACATCGGTCGCGACCTTGCGCGTGAATACCGGATAATCGGGCAGGCCGGCGACCTGCGCGGCCTTGATTTCGGTGTCCCAGTACGCGCCCTTGACTAGCCGCACCATCAGCTTGCGGCCGTGCGCCCGAGCGGCTTCCACTACCCAGTCGCACAAGGGCGCAGCGCGCTTTTGATACGCTTGAATCGCGATTCCGAATCCGCCCCACCCGCCCGCGAATAACTCGTCATCGGCAAGCAGCGCCTCGAACACGTCCATCTGCAGCTCAAGCCGGTCGGCTTCTTCGGCATCGATGGTCAGGTGAACATCGGCGTCAGCCGCCTTAAGTGCCAGATCGCGGACAACCGGAATGATCGTCGCGAGCGCCTCATCACGGTGCGTATATTCAAACCGCGGGTGAAGCGCGGACAGCTTGACCGAAATCCCCGGCGCCGACGTGAATCCACCGGTGGAATCCCGGGCGATGCGGTCGAGCGCGTCACCGTACGCCTTGGCATAGCGATCGGCGTCGGCCATCGTCCGAGCCGCCTCACCCAGCATATCGAAGCTGTGGCTTAGGCCTTGCTTGCGCTCGGGCCGGGCGCGTTTGAGCGCTTCGTCGATGGTTCGGCCAAAGACAAAATTGCGACCGAGGATCTTCATCGCCTCGGCGACCGCTTTGCGAATGACCGGCTCCCCAAGCCGACCGACCGCGCGTCCAACCGCCGCGCGCCAATTGGCCGATCGGTCCTGCGCGCCCTCCAGCACCTTGCCGGTGAGCAGCAGCGAAAAGGTCGCTGCATTGACGAAGGCCGAACTTGAATCGCCCAATTTGTCCGACCAGTCCGGACCGGTCAGCTTGTCGGCGATCAGCTCGTCCGCAGTGTGCGCGTCGGGAATGCGGAGCAAAGCCTCGGCCAGGCACATCATCGCCACGCCTTCGTCCGAACCGAGGTCATAGGTGCGCATGAACGCATCGATACCCGTCGGCTTGTGGGCGCGGACGCCCTTTACCAACGTCCTGGCGATGGCAGCCGCTTCATCCACTTGCGGCCTAGTTAAATGCGCCTGGACTAGCCGCTCGGCGACCATTGCATCTTCGGCCGGGCGATAGGCGCGGCGCAGCGCCGAGCGGTCGACCGCTTCAGCGGCGGAGACCGCCGTTAGCCGATCTGGCCGTGGCAATGCTTGTATTTCCGGCCCGATCCGCACGGGCATGGCGCATTACGGCTGACTGGCGCTTCGATCACGCCCCCAGCCGCGCTGCCAGCAAGCGCGCCGCTCGGCATGTCAGGCTGCGGGATGTTGAGTTCGGGCGGTCCAGTGACAAAACCACGCGAGCCAAGATCGACGTCGTCGCTATTGTCGTCGCCTGACAGCGGGTCGATATGCTGCGTAATGAAGTCGGGCAGTTCGGGTAGCGGCGCCGGCTCAAGCTGAACCTGGGCGCGCATTAGCAGCCGAGTCACTTCTTCGCGGATCGACACCAATAACCGCTCGAACAGCGCGAACGCCTCCTGCTTATATTCGTCGATCGGCTTCTTCTGCGCGTAGGAGCGCAGGTGAATGACCTGGCGGAGCGCGTCGAGCGTGCCGAGATGCTCTTTCCAATGATGGTCCAGAGTCTGGATTAAAAGCTGCTTTTCGAAATCATTCCAGCGTGCCGGGTCAACCTCGCCCGTCTTGCCGGCGATGCTCTCGTCGGCGAGGCCACGAAGCCTTTCGGCGATCGTTTCCTGCTCAACCGCTTCTTCTTCGAGCCAGGCATCGACCGGCGGCTGGAGCGCAAAGACGGAGTCGATGCTTTCCTTGAGTCCAGCAACGTCCCATTGTTCGGGATACGTGCCGGGCGGGCAATGGACGTCGACCAAGGCATCAGCGGTCTCGGCGCGCATGTCGGCGATGGTTTCGTTGACATCCTCCGCATCCATGATGTCGGCGCGCTGCTCGTAAATGACCTTGCGCTGGTCGTTCATCACGTCGTCGAATTCGACGACCTGCTTGCGCACATCATAATTGCGCGCCTCGACCTTTTTCTGGGCGGTTTCGATCGCTTTGGAAATCCACGGGGAGACGATTGCTTCGCCGTCCTCGAGATTCTTGTTCATCAGCCGCGAGAACATCGTCTCGGGCCCGAAAATTCGCAGCAGATCATCATCGAGGCTGAGGTAGAAGCGCGACAGGCCGGGATCGCCCTGCCGGCCCGAGCGACCGCGCAGCTGATTGTCGATGCGGCGGCTTTCGTGGCGTTCGGTACCGAGCACGAACAGCCCGCCGGCGTCGAGCACGCGCTGCTTTTCGGCGGCGACTTCGCTTTTGATCCTGGCGACCTCCTTGTCGCGCTTAGGCCCTTCTTCGGCTTCGCCCAGCTCATCCTCGATCAGGAAATCGATATTGCCGCCCAATTGAATATCGGTGCCGCGGCCGGCCATGTTGGTGGCGATCGTCACCGCGCCCATGCGTCCGGCCTGGGCGACGATATGCGCTTCGCTCTCGTGGAAGCGCGCGTTGAGAACCGAGTGCTTGACGCCTTCCTTTTCCAGGAATTCGGACAGCATTTCGGATTTCTCGATCGAAATCGTTCCGACCAACACTGGCTGGCCGATTTCCTGCTTGGCCTTGATCTCCTTGGCGATGGCGGCGAATTTTTCGCCGATTGACTTGTAGAAGACATCGTCATCGTCCTGGCGAAGGACATCGACATTGGTCGGGATCGAGACCACGTTCATTCGATAAATGTCGAAAAATTCGGGGGCTTCGGTCATCGCCGTCCCGGTCATCCCCGACAGCTTGGGATACATTCGAAAATAATTCTGGAAGGTGATCGACGCGAGGGTCTGGTTCTCAGGCTCGATCCGCACCCCTTCCTTGGCCTCGACCGCCTGGTGGAGCCCATCGGACCAGCGCCGCCCGTCCATCATCCGCCCAGTGAATTCGTCGATGATGACGACCTTGTCGTCCTTGACGATATAATCGATGTCCTTCTTGAACATGACGTTCGCCTTGAGCGCCTGGTTCAAATGGTGGACGGCGAGCGTATTGTTGATGTCATAGAGGTTGCGGCCTTCGATCAACCCGCCATCCTCAAGCATGCGCTCGGCTTTTTCCGTGCCATCCTCGGTTAGCACGACGCTGCGCTGCTTCTCGTCTTTGTCGTAGTCCTCGGCAACGAACTGCTTCACGATTGCATCGACCGAAATATAGAGGTCCGACCTGTCATCGGTTGGACCGGAAATGATCAGCGGTGTGCGCGCTTCGTCGATCAGGATCGAGTCCACTTCGTCGACGATCCCGAAATTGAACGGCCGCTGGACCATATGCTCGCGGCTGAACTTCATATTGTCGCGCAGATAATCGAAGCCGAGTTCGTTATTGGTGGCGTAGGTGATGTCGCATTTATACGCTTCGCCACGTTCGAAATCGGAGAGGTTGGGGACGATCACTCCGACGCTGAGGCCAAGGAAGCGATAAACTTGGCCCATCCAGTCGGCATCACGGCGAGCCAAATAGTCGTTGACCGTGACGACATGCACGCCGCGCCCTTCGAGAGCGTTTAAATAGACCGCCAGGGTCGCCACCAAGGTCTTGCCCTCGCCCGTCTTCATCTCGGCGATCTCGCCGCGGTGGAGAGCGATGCCGCCGATCAGCTGGACGTCGTAATGGCGCTGGCCAAGCGTCCGGATTGCCGCCTCACGCACTGTTGCGAAGGCTTCGGGCAAGAGGCTGTCGAGCCTTTCGCCCTTGGTTAGGCGCTCGCGGAAGCGTTCGGTCTGCGCTTTCAATTCGTCATCACTCAGCGCCGAAATCTCCGGCTCGAGCGCGTTGATCGCGTCGACATGCTTCTGGAGACCGCGGACATAGCGGTCGTTGGACGATCCGAAGATGCTCTTTGCCACCGAGGCGAACATGGAAATCCCTTAAAAACCCGCGCGTTCAGTCCAGCACAAATGCCGGTCACGCCCGCCGCGGGAACTGCGCGCGCGATGTAGGCAGCAGCCCCCGTCTAGTCAATTAAGCCTGAGCGGTATTGGCGCCGGTTTCAAGTTGGGCTTCGAGCCACTCCTGAATCTGGCTGCGCGGCGCGGCGCCGACCTTCTGCGCCACCGGCTGGCCATCCTTGAACAGCAACATGGTGGGAATGCCGCGAACGCCATAACGGCCCGGGGTCTCGGGGTTTTCGTCGATATTGAGCTTGGTGATGGTGACTTTCTCGCCCAGTTCGCCGGCAATCTCCTCAAGCGCCGGAGCAATCATCCGGCACGGCCCGCACCATTCGGCCCAGAAATCGACCAGCACTGGGCCCGAAGCGCCAAGGACATCGTCGGCGAAGCTCTGGTCGGTAACCGTCTTGGTGGACATGGCAGCATTTCTCCTAAGGGGAAGTCGTGTGTTGGGATGCATATGGGGACTGCACCGCCGCCCCTCAAGCCGAGAGGTCGATCAGCCTTGGACCAGCGGTGTAAAGCAATGCCGTCCGCACCGCCCGGCCGGGGAAGATTAGCGCCAGCGCATCGGCATAAGCGCGCATTTGAGCAAGGTGCGCGGCCGGAACGTCCTTGACGCTCGCCGGCACCCTCCCGGTCTTGAAATCCACCACCGACACGCCGTCGTCCTCGACCAGCAGGCGGTCGACCGTTCCGGCGATAACCCGCCCGTCGGCCAAGGTCGCGGCAAGCGGCGCCTCGCCCAGCGAACCGGGGCCGAACAGAGGTGCAAACTTGGGATCGGAGAGAATTGCGCATACCTGCCCCGCGATCTCCTTACGCTCGTGCGAATCGGCGATTCCAGCCGAATGCTCAAGCCAGCGTTCGGCCACCGCCCGGCGGCGATCGGGCACGACTTCGACAAGCCGTTCGAGCAAGGCGTGAATCCAGATTCCACGCTGGGCAGCGGATTGCTGGGCGAGGCTTGGCGGAGCAGCGGCGACATGGTCCTTGGCGATCGCCGACGGTGCCAGCGGGCGCGGCGGGCGCTCTTCCTTTGGTGCCGGACGATTAGCCCAGGCGGGAATGTCGATCGGCAGCGCCGGAACCTGAGCGACTACCTTGGCCATGATTGGTTTGCCGGCGCTGGTGAAACGCCGAGCCGAACCCCACAAGTCAAGATGGTCCTCCTTTGCTCCAAGCCGGTCGAGCGCCTCGCCGACCGCTCCATGCCAACTATTAAGGGGCAGCTTGCCCGACTTGGGCTCGAGTCCCGCGACTACCAGCCGGTCGATGGCGCGGGTCATGCCGACATAGAGCAAGCGCCAATGCTCTTCGAGGTCGGCTTGCTTCTTGGCGGCGACGGTCGAGGTAAAGGGTTCGACTAGCTCGGCCTTGCGCGGTCGAATTACGGGCAAGTTCGCGTCGCCCAGCTGGTTATCAATTGGCCCTGGACGACCGAGCTTGGCCGGATCGGCATGGGCATCCGCCAGGATCACCACCGGAGCCTCCAACCCCTTGGCGCCGTGGACCGTCATCACTCGCACTTCATTGGCCGGTGCGGAAGGGTCGCGCGCGATCTCGACGTCGCCGCGCCGGAACCACGCGAGGAACCGCTCGATCGAGGGAATATCGTCGCGTTCGAATTGAAGCGCGCTCGACATCAATTCGTCGATCGGGTCACGCGCCGCCATCGTCAGCCGCTTGGCGAGCTTGCGCCGGCCCTCGATCGGCCCGGTAAGCACGGTCTCCAGGAACCGCGCCGGGGTCGTGTAATCGGCCATATTAAGCAGCTGAAGCAGAGTCTCGCGCGCAGCCGCAGCGGCCGGGTGGCGTGCGGCGCGCTCGCCCAATTGCGGCCACAGCCGCCCCTTGCGGTCCCAAGCCAGGTCGAGCAACTGCTCCTGGCTCCAACCGATCAGCGGCGAGACCAGCAGGTTGCCGAGGTTGAAATCGTCGAGCGGTTGAATGGCGAACGCCATTGCTGCGAGCAGATCCTGAACGGCGAGCGGTTTGTGCAGGTGGATTCGATCGATGCCCGCAACCGGAACGCCCGCTTCGAACAACCGTGCCACGATCAACGATGCCAGCTCGCGCCTGCTCCGAACGAGAATGAGGACATCGCCGGGACGTACCGGCTGGCCAGTCGATCCGAGCACTTCGCCCGACCCAGTCCACTCACTGATCTGCTCGGCAAGGCGCTCGGCATAGTGCCGCTCGCGTAAGTCGATCCAGCCTTCCTCGTCGTCAGTGTCGTCACCGCCGCCGCGCTCATTGTCACCAGTCTCGGCCGCGAATGGCGCCCACAACTCGACCGTCGCCGGGAGGCCCGCATTCTTCGCCGCCGCGCGGTGCCGGTCGGGTGCGCGCGGCAGCCCCATCGCTTCCCAGCCGACTACATCGATCACCGCGTCCACCGTATCGAGCACGCCCTGGGCGGAACGGAAGCTGGTGGCCATGCTGAGGTCGTGAAAGGCCCGTGCAAGGCTTTGTCCGTCGTCGCTTTCGCTCTCGGCGTCGGCAAGCGCCTCGGCCTTTGCCTTGAACAAAGCGCGGATGGTCTCGAATTCGCGCGGGTCGGTGTCCTGGAAACCATAAATCGCCTGCTTGAAATCGCCGACCATGAGCAGCGTCCGCCACCGCGCATCGCCCTCGTTCGAACCGGAATAGAAATCCTCGACCAAAGCGGTGATAATCGCCCATTGGTCGGCATTGGTATCTTGCGCCTCATCGACCAGCAGATGGTCGATCCGCCGGTCGAGCTTGAAGCGCACCCATGCGCTCATCTCTCGCTGTTCAAGCAAGCGCCGAGTCCACGCGATGAGGTCATTGAAATCGGCCACGCCCGAAGCGCGCTTGGCCCGGGCATAGGCCGCAGCAAAGGCCTGGCCGGCGCGAAGCCCTGCGGCCATGTCGGACGCCAGCGCGCAGGCGTTTTGAATGGCCAATAATTCGCCCACCATCTCGGCAAGCCGCTCCGACTTTGCCGCATAGTCGGGGTCGTGCCTGGCCTGACCCTGGACCTTGCGCGGCGCGCCGTCGCCAATCCGCGCCACGGCGATGATCGAAGGCAGCGCCTTGACCCGCAGATCGGGCGGCAACGCAAGCCAATTGTCGATTGCGTTGGCATGACCAGCGCCGGTCTTCGCTCCCCAAGCGCGGTTGGCATCGGCGATGGCGTGGAGCAGCGCGCAGTCGAACTTGTCGTCGCTGCAATGGTCGGCGAGGAATTGGTCGACGTCGCAATCTGGCGCGCCCATTTGCGCGCGCAGTTCGCCCTCGATTGTCGCAGAATCGATCTTTTGCATGTCGCCTTCGCGCCCCGCACAAAGCCGCAGATACTCAACCGCGCCGCGCTCGCCGAGGCGCCTGCTAAGTGCCTGGACATCGCCGATCAGCGCTTCGTTACCGCTACTTTCGGCTTCGGCCATGAGGTCGGCGAGCGTGCGGAGGACGAGTTCGTCGGCGGCGCGTCCCTCAATCGGCTGGAGCCCCGGCGTGACCCCGGCCTCGGCTGGAAATGAAGCGAGCAGCGATTGGGCGAAGGCGTGGATCGTCTGGATCCGGATCCCGCCGGGTGCGTCGAGCACCCGAGCGAACAATTGCCGCGCCCGCTCGCGGGTGTCGGGGCCGATGTCCTCTCCCAGTTCCTCGAGCTCGCGGACCAATTCGGACTTGCTCAGTCGAACCCAGCTCGCAAGCCGGGTGCCGATGCGTTCCGCCATCGCCGCTGCACCCGCCTTGGTGAAGGTCAGGCAGAGGATAGTTTCGGGCGCAGCGCCGCTCAGCAACAGCCGAAACACCCGGCTGGTCAGGACATGGGTCTTTCCGGTTCCGGCAGAGGCCGACAACGCAGCATCGGCGAAGGGATCGGTTGCAAGCGCTTGCTCGGGCCCAAGTCCCCTGGGCGCTTTTCGCGTGCCGACCATCAGCGACCCACTTCCCAAGCCCGTCCGGAGCCCATAGAAATGGCGCACCGAGCACATAGGAAATCCGCATGACCGAACCCACCACAGGCAAGCCCGAGGACGAGCGCCGGACCAAATTGGTCAAGGCCGGAGTCGCGGTCGGGATCGGATCCGCGGCGATCGTCGCCGCCTTGCTCTACGCCTCCACGGTCAAAAAGAAGAAGCCCTAGGGTCAATTGCGGCCGTACCATTCTTCGAGCCGCATCAGCTGATCGTAGTCGCCATAAGCGTAGCTTGGGTTGAGCTTGGCGGTGAACGGCCGCATCCCCGTCAGCCAGTCGGATGCCGCATTGCCGAAGTGGGCTCGCGTATGGTCGAGGAAGTCGTCGAGCGTCTTGTCGGCCGCAACCCGTTTGCCCCTTTCGGCGAAAGACCAATATTCGAATAACTCCGGAGCTCCATCGACCCCGGGGAATCCACCATCCTTCGCAATCAGCCCGAGCAGCCCCAGCTGCAAAGCGAAGCCCTCGGCGATCATGGCATGGGTCGGGGCTTTGCCGGTTTTGTAATCGACGATTCCGAGCGTGCCTGGCGCAGTGCGATCAATGCGGTCGGCCTTGCCAGTGAGCTCGACCCCGGCGATCACGACCTTGCCCTTGACCTCGGCTGCAATCGGCTTGCGCGCGGCGTCACGGTCGCTGGCCATCTCCCCGATGACCCAGTCGATCGCGTCCATCAGCCGAGGCTGCCATAAGGCGCGGAGAAGCGGATGAACCGATTCCTGCCGAAGCATCGCTCGGGCGCGCGGGATGAGCGCATCGAGGTCGCAATCATCTTCTTTGAACCATTGTTCCAGCACATCGTGGACCGCGGTGCCCTTCCACGCCGCTGTCGGGTCCTGGTCGATCGGGTCGAGCGGGCGGAGCTTGAGGATCGCCTTGGCGTAAAAGGCAAAAGGGTCGGCCTTGAGGCGGTCGACATCAGTGACCGAAATCTCCCTGGGTCGCTGGTCAGGCGTTGGGATCGGCGCCGGCTGCCCGGCGGGCTCGGCCTTCCCTGGATCGTCGAGCGCAAGTGCCAGGCGCGCAAGCGCGTCGTCGAGCGCAAGTTCGGGATCGACCGCTCGCAGACGCAACCACAAACGCGACGCAATTGTCGGCGATCGGGCATCGCGCCGGGCGCGAGTGATCAACACCTCCGGTGCGCCTAGTGCACTCGCGAAATCATGCGCTGTGAGGCCGATCCGGCTTTCCAGAGTCGGCATTCCAAGATCAGATCGGACCCGCGGCGGCAACCACGGATCGGGGGTCGGCAAGGCCGGCCAGTTACCCTCGTTGAGGCCGCCCATCACCACCACATCGGCACGCTGCAGCCGTGCTTCGAGCAGCCCCCAGATGAAAATGCGCGGATGTTTGCCGTACGGCGGGCGCAGCGAATGGCGGTCGAGCAGTTGGCGCAGCAGCGGTATGGCGTCGTCGTTCGCCACCATCAGCGATGCTGCCGACCGCAACGCCTGCCACTCGCTTAACAGTTCGGCGATCATCCGCCCGTCTGGCCCGCTCCAAGCGCGGTCACCGGCAAGGGCCTCGACGCCTTGGGCAAGCCGCGCTGCCAAGGCCGCGAGATTTAAGGGGTTGGCGAACAATCCGTCGAGTGGTTCGACCACGGGTCGCACTTTGGCCCATTCGACCGCTACCTTCTCTCCCTCGAAATGACGGTCCAGCCCAGCCACCCCGCCGGCCGGGCGCGGACCACGCAGCTTGCGGTCAAGCGCCCGTACCGCGTCGAGCCATTGCAGCCGATCTTCGCCCTCACCGCCGACCAGCGGATGCTTGAGCAGAGTCAGTAGAGCGACCGGCGCAAGCTCCTCCGCCGAAGCCGCACCGAGCGCAAGCAACAGCGACCCGGCGGGGCTTTGCGACAAGGGCTGCCCAGCCGAATCGTCGGCCTCGATCCCCCAACGCTGGAGCAAAGCCGAGACCCGCGCCGCCAGCTGGCGATCGGGGGTGACCAGCGCTGCCGTTTTTCCAGGGGTCTCTAGCGCCTCGCGAAGCGTCAGTGCGATGCCCTGCGCCTCTGCCGCTGCATCGGGAAATTCGGCCAGGCGGACATTGTCGAGCTGGCGCTCGGCCCGCTTCAAGATTTCCCATTTGTGGGAGAAAGCGGGCGCGGTCATGGCATTGGCGACTGCACGCGACCGCTTGGCCGGCGATTCGGCCCCCGCGGTCGCCGGCCACGTCCGCACCTCGGAGCGATTGACTCCGAGCCGGTCGAGCAGCAGCTTGAGGTGAAATTGCGGGTGATTGGCCTCGCTCCGGCCACGGTCGTCGGGGCCGAGCGCGTCCCATTCGTCTACTGGCAGGACATCGTCGAGCCACAGGCCCGGAAGCACCACTTCGCCGCCTGGCATTCGCGCAATCCGCGCTTGCAAGGCGGCGATTGCGGGGGCTGCAGTGGTGATCCCGGCGGCAATGGTGAAGCCCGGTGGCGGCGCGTCACGCCAGCGCTCGGCGATTCGGTGGAGCAGAATGTTGCGCCGCTCGGCCAGGTCGATCGCACCGCGTGCGCCGAGGATTTCGGGCCAGAAGCGTAGGATCGCCTGCAATTCGGCGAGCGATTTCTGCCAGTGCCCGGCGATATCGTCGGCCTCGGCCACCGCATCGGACAGCCGCGCCGGGTCGATCTCTTCGATCCTGAGCGCGTCGAGCGCGCGCGCCAGATCGGCCGCCAGCCGGAGCGATTCCGCGGCCCCCTTGCCGCCGCGCCCAACGAACCCGGCAAGCGCCAACAGTCGCTCGGTCGGGTCGATCGCGGGCGGGATCGGATCTTCGTCCTCGGCGCTGTCGAGCGCGCCGCCGATGCGCTCGTCGAGCTCGGGATCGCCGATCGGAATCAGTCGCGGGAGCAATAGCCCCGCCCCGCTTTCGCGCACGAACGCCTCGGTCAGCGTCCGCACCGCGCGGTTGTTGGGGAGCAGGATTCGTCCGCTCGCAAGCCCGAGTGGATCGGCGCCGAAGCGGTCGATCAGCCCCTTTGCGAGCGAATCGGCGAAGGCCCGATTGGACGGGATGGTGAAGACTGTCGGATCGGTTGCGGCCCCCTCAGCCATGCCGAAGCGCCGCCTCGGTCAGCCCGATCGCCGCGGGGGTGCCGACATCGAACCACAGGCCGTCATGGACAGCGCCGAAGCAGCGCCCCTCGGCGATCGCCCGGTCCCACAGGATGTTGGTCGAAAACGGCCCCTCGGGCGGATCGCGGAGCAGGCGCTTGGCAACGATCTGGATGCCGGTGAAGACAAACGGCGCCACCGCATCGGCACCACGCCGCCGCACCCGCCCCGCTTCGTCGAGGTGAAAATCGCCTTTGCCTTCGTTATTGCGCGCGCCGTCGCGGGGCACGAGCAGGAGCAGCGCGTCCATCGCCTCGCCGTCCCATTGCGCTGCGAGCTTGCGCAGCGTGTCTTCGGGCCCGTCGACCCACAGATTGTCGCTGTTGAGCGCGAGGAACGGGTCGCAATCGATCAGCGGGTCGGCCCGAACCAGCCCGCCGCCGGTCTCGAGTAACAATTCGCGCTCGTCAGAAATGACCATTTCGAGCCCGCCCGAATAGGTCGCGAGATGCGCTTCCATGACATCGGCGAGATAATGGACGTTGATCACCACTCGCCGCACCCCCGCAGCGCGCAGCCGGTCGAGCGCATGGTCGAGCAGCGGCTTGCCCTCGACGACGATCAGCGGCTTGGGCAGATGTTCGGTCAGCGGACGCATGCGAGTGCCCAGCCCGGCGGCCATGATCATCGCGGTCCTGGGTAGGGCAGCCATCATTCGGCCTCGTCAGCCCACGGTGCGCGGCGATAATCTTCGCCGACATGCTCGTCGAACCAGCGCTTGACCGGTTCGAGCCCAGGCTGGCCGAGGTCGCGTTCGAGGAGGCCCCACATCCGTTCCTGAAAGCGGCGATAGCCGGGCTTGCCATCGCGTTTCCACAGGCGCGTGAACACCCCCAGGATGCGCGTGTTTCGCTGGGCGGCAAGCGCCCAATAGCCGCGCTCGAACGCCGCGCCGGCGCCGGTGGCGGCGATATAGCGGCCCAGCATCGCCCGTTCGATCGCCGGATCGACATCGCGCCGGGCATCCTCGAGCACCGAGGCGAGGTCATAAGCGGGGTGCCCGCTCAGCGCGTCCTGGAAATCGAGCAGGCCGAACCGTTC
>JBDSRE010000036.1:0-6872 GCA_039929465.1 Sphingomicrobium sp.
AGCGCCGGTGGACCGGCTTCAAACCGTCGCGAACATCGGGCAGCGAGCGCGCGGTGATCGTCGACAGGGCATAGACGAGGTAGCGCTCCGAAAGCGCGGCATCGAAGGGCGTTTCGATTACTGACGAGAGTGGGGAATCGGCCATCATCGCTGACTAGCAAGCCGCTCGCCGGCCCGCCACCGCTTGGCTCAGCCCGGCAGTCGTATTCACGATCGCACCTCGGGTTCGTTAGCATTTTCCGGCCGAGCGGACTCGCCTCGGGTTGTTAGTTTGTGTAATAGCCCGATAACACAGCCGGACAGGGGAATTGAACATGCGAACTTTATTGGCCGTCTTGCTTGCCACATCCGCCATGGTCGGCGCGCACCCGTTGTTCGCCGCCGACCTCGGTTCGGTGCCGCTGATCGAACGCAGCAAATTATTCGGCGCGCCGGTCAAGGCCAACGGCCGAATCTCGCCCGACGGGAAGTGGCTGAGCTGGACCGCTCCGATCGATGGCGTGCTCAACCTCTATGTCGCGCCGGTCGATAATCCCGCCCAGGCAAAACTTCTAACCGCCGAGAAGACACGGCCGATCCGGCAATATTTCTGGGCCCCCGATTCAAGCAAAATCCTGTTCATCCAGGACAAGGGCGGCGACGAGAATTTCCTGCTTTACGGAGTAGGCATCGCAACCGCGAAGCAAACGACGCTGACCCCGTTCGCCAAAACGCGGGTGGAAATTGTCGGAACCTCGGTCAAGTTCAAGGATCGGATGCTCGTCGGGCTCAACAACCGCGACGCCAAGTGGCACGATGTTTACAGCCTCAATTTCAAGACCGGGAAGCTGACTCTGGTCGAAAAAAATACCGGCGATTACGCCGGTTATCTTGCCGATGACGACCTTAAGCTGCGCATCGCGGTCAAGGCGCGCGATGACGGGGGCCTGGACTATTATTGGATTAATGGCGGCAAGGTCGATGCCAAGATCTTTGCCAGTGTCGGACTTGAAGACTCGCTGACCACCAGTCCCGCCGGTTTCACTGCCGACGGCAAGACCCTTTATTGGATTGACAGCCGTGGGCGGAACACCGCCGCACTTCTCGGCATGGACGTCGCGACCGGGCAAAGCACCGTCCTTGCCCAAAACGCCAAGGCGGACATTGGGACTCTTCTCCAGGATCCCAGGACTTTGGAAGTCGAAGCTTATGAAGCCGATTATCTGAAACCGGAATGGACCGCGGTCGATCCGGCAATCGGGAGCGCGCTAACCTGGCTCGAAAGCAAGCTTGGCGCCCACCCCGTAGTCCAGTCGCGGACCGAGGACGACAGTCGCTGGATCGTCAGCGCCGACCCCGTCACCTCTCCCGCCTCGGTTTATCTGTTCGACCGCAATACGGTCAGCCTGACCAAGCTCTACACTGGGCGTGAAGCGCTGACGGGAGCGCCGCTGCAGCAGATGTGGCCGGTCGAGATCAAGTCCCGCGATGGCCTGACCCTGCCGAGCTATCTGACCCTTCCGGCCAATGCCGATTCGAACAAGGACGGAATTGCCGATCAGCCTGCGCCGATGGTGCTGTTCGTCCACGGCGGACCGTGGGCGCGCGACGAATTCGGTTACAATAGCGCCCACCAGTGGCTCGCCAATCGCGGCTATGCGGTGTTGTCGGTCAATTATCGCGGTTCGACCGGCTTCGGGAAGAACTTCATCACCGCCGGCAATCTGCAATGGGGCAAGAAGATGCACGACGACCTCATCGATGCCGTCGACTGGGCCGTCGCCAAGGGTGTCACCACCCCCGACAAAGTCGCCATCATGGGCGGCAGCTATGGCGGCTATGCAACCCTCGCTGGAGTTACGCTGACGCCCGAAAAGTTCACATGCGGAGTCGACATCGTCGGACCGTCGAACTTGTTCACGCTGCTTCAAACCATTCCGCCTTATTGGGAATCTGGCAAGCAGCAATTCTATCAGCGGATGGGCAATCCCACGACCGAGGAGGGCCGCGCCTTGCTCAAGTCGGTGTCGCCCCTGACGTACGCCGACAAGATTGTCCGCCCGCTGCTGATCGGTCAGGGCGCCAACGATCCCCGGGTCAACCAGGCGGAATCGGACCAGATCGTGACGGCGATGAAGGCCAAGAACATCCCGGTGACCTATGTCCTGTTTCCGGATGAGGGCCACGGCTTTGCCCGCCCTGCCAACAGCATTGCCTTCAACGCGGTCGCCGAGAATTTCCTTGCGACGTGCCTTGGCGGGCGCGCCGAACCGATCGGCGGTGACCTCAAGGGTTCATCGATCAAGGTCCCCGATGGCGCATCGAACGTCGCCGGATTGAGCGCGGCGCTGAAGGGCAAATAAGCCTTCGCCGACGAATTGCCGACGGGGGGCGGGTCGCCTATAGGCCCGCCTTCCGCCGCATCATCCGGAGCGAATTACGTCTATGGCCCGACGCCGTCAGATCTACGAGGGGAAGGCCAAAATCCTCTATGAGGGTCCAGAGCCCGGTACCCTGATCCAGTATTTCAAGGACGATGCGACCGCGTTCAACGCGCAGAAGCGCGGCACCATCGCCGGTAAAGGCGTGATCAACAATCGCATTTCCGAGCATATCTTCACCGCGCTGCAGGTGATTGGAGTGCCCACCCATTTCATCCGCCGACTCAACATGCGCGAACAATTGATCCGCCAGGTCGAGATCATCCCGATCGAGATCGTCATCCGCAATGTCGCTGCGGGCTCGTTGACCAAGCGGCTCGGGATCGAGGAAGGCACCCAGCTGCCGCGAACGATCATCGAATATTATTACAAGGACGATGCACTTGGCGACCCGATGGTCGCCGACGAACATATCGCCTGCTTCGGCTGGGCCAGCCAGGAGGAGATGAACGACATCGCCGACATGGCGATCCGGATCAACGACTTCCTGTGTGGGATGTTCGCCGCGATCGGCATTCGACTGATCGACTTCAAGCTCGAGTTCGGGCGGGTATGGGACGGCGATTTCGCGCGAGTCATCCTGGCCGACGAAATCAGCCCAGACGGTTGCCGCTTGTGGGATTCGAAGACCAACGAAAAACTCGACAAGGACCGCTTCCGCCAGGACTTGGGCGGGGTCGAGGAAGCCTATCAGGAAGTCGCCCGCCGCCTCGGTCTGCTGCGCGAGGAAGACGAAGTCGCGGTGCTCGATCTCGATTCACACCGCAAGAAGCGGGGGAAATAGGGCCCGCCTATCGTCCCCCCCGGACATCTGTTCGTCCATAGCTTGTCGACGGACCGGAATTCCTTACTTCAATGGGACAGGCGAAGGGCAGCTCTTCGACAAGCTCAGGGCGAACGGTTTTGGGACTTCCTCGTACTCGTGTCATTACCCTCAACGCAGCACTCGGGCCGCTCGATTATCGAGTGCCCGAGGGGATGGCAGTGGAACCAGGCAGCGTGGTCGTCGCGCCATTGGGTCCGCGCCAATTGCTCGGCGTGACGTGGGAACCGGAGCGCCTGCCAAACGAGGAAGTCGGGGACAATCGCCTACGCCCACTTAGCGGGCTGGTCGACGTACCGCCGATTGCAGCGCCGCTGCGCCGCCTCGCCGAATGGACCGCCGATTATTATTTGAGCCCGCTGGCGTCGGTGCTGCGGATGGTATTGCCGTCCGCGGCCGCGCTCGACGGGCCGCGCCAGCTGACCGAATACCGGCCAACCGGCGCTGTCCCCGACCGGCTAACCCCGCAGCGCGATAAGGCGCTCGCAGCGCTGGTCGGACGCCAGGGCACGATTCGCGAACTCGCCGATCATGCAGGGGTCAGCGACGCCGTGATGCGCGGGCTCGCCAACACCGGCGCGCTCGAGCCGGTGCAGGTCGACGCGGACCGCCAGCTCCCTGCCCCGAACGCCGATTTCGCTCCGCCCGCGCTCAATAGCGACCAGAAAACGGCGGCTGCATCGCTGGCGCATTCGATCGGTCAGGGCTTCGATCCGGTCCTCCTCGACGGGGTCACCGGATCGGGCAAGACCGAGGTCTATTTCGAAGCCATCGCGCAATGCCTCCGGGTGGGCAGGCAGGCGCTAGTCCTGCTTCCCGAAATTGCGCTGACCGAGCCGTTCCTCAAGCGCTTCGAGGCGCGCTTCGGCTGCCCGCCCGTCGCCTGGCACAGCGATCTGCGCTCATCGCAGCGGCGGCGGGCGTGGCGCGGGATCTCTAGCGGAGAGGCCAAGGTCGTGGTCGGCGCACGTTCCGCCCTGTTCCTGCCCTATCCCGAGCTCGGCCTGATCATCGTCGATGAAGCCCATGAGCCGAGCTTCAAGCAGGAGGAAGGAGTCCAATATCATGCCCGCGATACCGCGGTCATGCGCGCCAAGTTCGAGGATATCCCAGTCATCCTCTCGTCAGCCACCCCGGCGATCGAAAGCAAGCAGATGGTCGAACTCGGCCGATACCGCGAAGTCAGCCTGCCAAGCCGTTATGCCGGGGCCCAACTGCCCGACATCCACCCGATCGATTTGACCCAGGACATGCCGCCGCGCGGGCGGTGGCTGGCACCGTCGCTGGTCGCCGAAATGGCAGCCAATCTCGAGGCTGGCGAGCAAAGCCTATTGTTCCTCAACCGCCGCGGCTTCGCACCGCTGACTTTGTGCCGCACCTGCGGCCACCGCTTCCAATGCCCCAATTGCACGGCGTGGATGGTCGAACACCGGCTGATGCACCGCTTGGCCTGCCACCATTGCGGCCATGTCATGCCCCCGCCCAAGGCCTGTCCTCAGTGCGGCGAGGAGGACAGCCTGGTTGCCTGCGGGCCTGGGGTAGAGCGCATTGCTGACGAGGTCGCGGCGCTATTCCCCGAGGCGCGTACCGCGATTGTTACCAGCGACACCATGTGGTCGCCAGCGCGAGCCGCCGAGTTCGTCGCCGCGATGGAAGCCCAGGAAATCGACGTCGTCATCGGTACTCAGCTCATTACCAAGGGCTATCATTTCCCAAACCTCACCTTGGTCGGGGTGGTCGACGCCGACCTTGGCCTCCAGGGCGGCGATCTGCGAGCCGCCGAGCGCAGCTTCCAGCAAATCAGTCAGGTCGCCGGACGCGCCGGACGCGGCGACAAGCCGGGGCGGGTCTATGTCCAAAGTCATGAGCCCGACGCACCGGTAATTGCGGCGTTGGTGTCGGGCGACGCCGCCGGTTTCTACGCCACCGAAACCGAGGCTCGGCGGGCTGCGGCGATGCCACCATTCGGGCGGCTTGCCGCGATCATCGTTTCGGCGGAGGACCAGTCGGAAACCGAGGCCGTTGCACGGCGTATCGGCCATGCCGCGCCGAAGGTCGACGGAATGGCGGTATTCGGCCCCGCTCCCGCTCCGCTGGCGATGCTCCGCGGCCGCCACCGCCAGCGCCTTTTGGTCCATGCCCAGCGCAGTCTCGACGTCCAGGACGTCATTCGCGATTGGCTCGCAGCTGTCGAGTGGGGGGCAAAGGTCCGGGTCAGCGTCGACGTCGACCCCTACAGCTTTCTCTGACGAAGGAGATTGAGCAACGAGGGCGGCTGTTCGGGAAAGACAATCGCTCCTGTCCTTGTCCACATCGGCCCGAACACCAGCCCCCGCCGCTGCGCTTGAACCACCATCCAAACGCCGCCCGCGGTTGCCAGCAGCAAGGCCATGACTGAGGCCTCAAGCCCGAAATCGCCCCCCGACAACCATTCCGGTCCCGAAAGCTCGGACCGCACCAAGCCGGTGGCGGTGATTCCGGACACCGGAACGCCGAAGATGAACCCCTGGGTGAAATTCCACGCCGCGTGGAGCCCAATCGGGAGCCATAGGCTGCGGGTCAGCATATAGGCGCCGCCAAACAGGACCCCACCTTCGATGGCGATCAATGTCGATGCCCACGGGCTGGAATTCGGATTCCAATAATGGGCGAAGCCAAACAGCGCTGAGGAAAGTACGAGACCAACCCAAGTCCCGCCCAACTCCTCGAACCAGCGGAAGAAGATGCCGCGAAACAGCAGCTCCTCACGAAAGCCTGGGAGAAGAGCGAACCCGGCGAGGTTGACCAGGAAGCCGCCGGTCCCGCCCGAACCGATAATTCGATAGGCGCCGACGACAAACGCGATCCCGACAATCGCGGAAAATAGCAGGAAGCCGATCCCGAGACCCTGCGCGGTAAGCCGGATTGCGCCAGTGTCGGGAAGGTCGTCATGCGGCTTGTCGCCGAGATGGCGGATGGACAATTTATAGACTGCCCACAGGATCGCGATGTTGATCGCCGCCTCGGACAGCGCAGCCGGACCCACGCCCATGTTCGGCTGATAGGCCAGGATCAGATAGGCAACATATCCGGCAACGATCCACAGCGCCGTAGCAACAACCAATACGACTAGCGGGAATTCGAGCACCCGCTGCCACAATGGCTCGCAGTCGACAGCATCGGTCTTGATCATAGATATCCCCTGAAAAGGTTGTCGCCGCTTTGCCCGTGGCCCGCAACCCCGCCAGTTGATTGCGCCGCGATGGACTTGGCCCAGACCGGTGCTAGGTTCCGACCGCCGAATCGTCTGCACTCAATGGGTATCAAGATGTTGCATAACCTTGGAAAATTGCTTGCCTTGACGATTGTCGTGCTGCCTTTGCCGGCGCAGGCGGCGTGGCAGGAAGTCACAACTCGCCACTTCATCATTTACGCCGATGAGCGCGAGCCGGTGTTGCGCGACTTCGCCACCAGGCTGGAAATCTTCGACCAAGGCCTGCGCAGCGTCCGTTCGATGAGCGATCCGGCGCTGACCGACAGCGGCAAGGTTCGGATTTATGTGTTCGGCAATTTCGACAATATCGACAAATTCCTCGGCGTATCCAACGCCCGCGGGATTTACATGCCGCGGGTTACCGGAACCGTCGCCT
>JBDSRE010000037.1:0-2838 GCA_039929465.1 Sphingomicrobium sp.
CCATCCGGCGTTTTAGGTCGGCGGTTTCGATACTTGCAGGCATTTTTTATTCTCCGTCCTGAACGATTGTCGCGATCCCCGCACCCGCCAGCACGGTTGCGAGATTGCCCGGCTGGCGGACGTTGAACACGACGATCGGGATTGCGTTGTCCCGGCACAGCGCAACCGCGGTTGCATCCATGACCTTTAAATCGTCGCTTAGCACCTTGGTGAAGCTCAAGGTGTCATATCGCGTGGCGTCCTTCACCTTCTTGGGGTCAGCGGTATAGACGCCGTCGACGCTGGTGCCTTTGAACAAGGCATCGCAACCCATTTCCGCGGCGCGCAGTGCGGCCGCGGTGTCGGTGGTGAAGAAAGGATTGCCGGTCCCGGCTGCGAACAGCACGATCCGCCCCTTCTCGAGATGGCGAAGGGCGCGGCGGCGGATATAGGGCTCGCTGACGCTGGCCATTGGGATCGCTGACTGGACCCGAGTCTCGACGCCGAGGACTTCGAGTGCATTCTGAAGCGCCAGCGCGTTCATTACAGTCGCCAGCATGCCCATGTAATCGGCGGTGGCGCGGTCGAAGCCCTGGGCCGCTGCCGCCATGCCGCGAAAGATATTGCCGCCGCCGACCACCAGGCACAATTCATGGCCCTGCTCCTTGGCCGCAGCGATCTCTCCGGCAAGCCCGGCGACCGCTTCGGGGTCGATCCCGAACTGACCCTTGCCCATCAACGCCTCGCCCGACAGCTTGAGCAGAATTCGGTTGAAGCGTGGGCGGGTCATTTGAGCTCCGGAAGTTGCAGGACCATGCGGAGGCGCTTTAAGACCGCCCTGCCCTGCTGCCAACCGCCTTGATGACCGCGGTGCTTGCGAAAAATGTCCTTTGGCTGCACCACGGATAATCAAGGAGCAGGTTTTGGCCAAACTTTTCCTGAGCTATGATCGCGAGGATGGGGAGACGGCGCGGTCGCTGGCGGCTGCGCTCGAACAATCGGGCCATGAAGTGTGGTGGGACCGTCATATCCTTGGCGGCGCCGAATATTCCGAAGAAATCGAGCAGGCGCTGGACCGGGCCGATACCGTCATCGTCCTGTGGTCGAAGGCATCGGTAAAGTCGGCTTGGGTGCGCGATGAGGCCGCAGCCGGTCGCGACAGCGGGCGTTTGGTCCCTGCGCTGCTCGAACCGATCAAGCCGCCGATGGGGTTTCGTCAATATCAAACCGTCGATCTCAGCGACTGGACCAGTCGGCGGCGCTCGAAGCGGTTCGACGACCTCAATGATGCAATCGCATCAACCTCCGGCCCCGGCCCGAAGCCCGATCCTGTGCCCGAAGCAAGACCCCGCGCGATTGTGCGCCGTCGAATCCCTCTGTTGTCGAAAGGCTTGGCGATTGCGGCGTTCTTGGTGATCGCGCTCGGCGGTGCATATTGGGCGCTGAGTGGGAAATTGGGAAGCCGCTCGCAGACCGTGCTCGTCAGCGCAGTGAACCCGCAATCGCGGGGGCTTGCGAACAACCTCATGGTTCAGCTCGGGACTCTTCAATCGGCCCAATCGGGTACCATGCGACTGGTCGGCGACGACAGCGAGGCTGCAAGCAAGGCCGACTTCGTGCTCCGGGCCGCGGAAGGCGATGACCGCGGAAGCGCCAACCTCGCCTTGCTCGCAGGCGTGGATCGAAGCGTTCTGTGGAGCAAGGACTTTGCCGAAAGCGGCGACCGCAAGGTCAGCGTTGCGCTCAAGGCAGCAACGACCGCGGCGCGGGTGCTCGACTGCGCGCTCGAGGGTCGCGGCGGAAATAGCACCAATCTCGATCAGCAGACCTTGAAGACCTACCTCGGCGCCTGCGCCGCGATGGACGAAGTCGGCTGGGACAAGCGGCCCGTCGTCGCCGACTTCCGGACCGTCATTGCAAAAGCTCCGAAATTCAAAGCTGCGTGGGCTCGCCTGCTTGTCGCCGAGTCCGACACCGTCTCGTATTTGCGCGCCACACAGCCTGGACCCGTACCGCTTGAGAACGCCCTTCGCCGCGATATCTTCGCTGCTCGAAAAATCGATCCTGCTCTGGGGGAAGCCACATTTGCGGAAACGCTGCTCATGCCTGCCGTCCCCTATTCGGCGGTCCTGGCGAAGCTCGACGAGGCCAAGGCACAAAGCCCGAACAGCGCTGTTATCCTCAGCGAACGTAGTCAGCGCCTCCTATCCGTCGGTCGTGTCCGTGAAGGGGTCGAGGAGTCACGCGAGGCGTGGCTAACCAATTCGCTATCCCCCGAAGCGCGCTCAAGCTACATAATCGCGCTGGCCTATTCGGGGCAGATTGCGGCAGCTCGGCAAGAGCTTTCCAAGGCGTTTCAACTGTGGCCCGATGCTGAGACGCTGCGGCAGGCCGATTTTGCGCTCGAATTGCGATTCGGCGATCCCCGCAAGGCCTTCGCCGAGCATCCCGAGATGGATAATGCTTACGGCGTGAAGTACCGTGCGCTACGTGAACAGCCCACCGATCAGAATCTCGACGCCTTCATGAAACTCATGCTCACGCAAGTTAGCTACTCGGGGATGGGATCCAGCGTCGTCCAGGCGCTGGGCGAGATCGGTCGAACCGACGAACTGTACAGTTTCACCGAGCGCCAGGCAGCGATCGCCGAGCTTAAAAAGTCATCTTACATTCTGTTTCGACCCTGGTTGGCGGACGCCCGAAACGACCCGCGCTTCATCCGCCTGTCAAACCGGATCGGGCTGACCGATTATTGGCGTCAGAGCGGGAAATGGCCTGACTTCTGCAGCGATCCAGCGCTGCCCTATGATTGCAAGGCGGAGGCGGCGAAATATGGATGAACCGAAGCGCCGATTCGGC
>JBDSRE010000038.1:0-3632 GCA_039929465.1 Sphingomicrobium sp.
GGCCTTGAGCGCTTTCACCGCCTGCGACCCGGAATAGTCGAACTCGGCGGCCTGCCCGATGACGATCGGCCCCGCGCCGATGATCAGGATCGAGGATATGTCGGTGCGTTTGGGCATCCGGCGCTACGATTTTTCGCTAATTGCGTAATTGATTCGAAGATGCTTGAAATCATAGCCATCGACTTCCCTCGCGATGCACTCAGGCACAGTCGATGGGCCGGACGCGATGGTAATCTCCATTGACGGCCGTCCCCCGATCTGTTCGACGAATTTGGCGTCGAGCGGCCGGCACTTTTCAACGGCCTTTGCGAACTGATCGCGAGTAAGCAGTTGTTTTGGTTCACTGCGACTAGCGCAACCGCACAAGGCAGTAATTGCCATTCCTGTCCCGACGATCTCCAGACTAATCCTCACACCAGTTCTCCAATCAGCGGTCATCCAAGGCGGCGAACGTAATGGCTGAACACGATCAAGCCTAAACTCACGGCGATGATTAGGATTGTGGCAACCCAATTTCTCTTCGGAAGTAACTCTGCATAGTCCTTGCTCGGAGTTGGCAGCGGGTCCCCTCCTCGAATGCGAGCGAAGTTCCGCTTTTCCTTCGCCTTATCCAAGTCGTAGTTTGTCCTTATCCAGCCCATTCCCTTTTGCGTCAGGCGAAGCAGATTCTCGGACTGATATTCCACGCCGATGAAGGCCTCTTCCTTCAAGTCCCCAATGGCAGCGTTGACAAGAATTTCGACCGGCTGTTTCGCCCGTATCCTTTGCGCAAGCGTATCCCTCGATAGTCCTTGCTCGCCGCCTTCTTGCGCGACCCAAAGTGCAAGTAGCACGACAGGTCGAATATCGCCGTTCACCACTGTCATCTGACCTCAACCGTAACACCCGTCGGCATTTGCTTGAATTGTACGGTCGGCTCGAATTTCTTTATCGCCAGGCTTAGGCATTCCCGCTGTTGAGTTCCGAGATCGTCGGGGAGGTAATAGAATACCTTACCGATCATAATCATCTTGCAGATAGTCCTCGGGGCATGGCACCGGTCGGAAATGGCATTGAGTGTTTGAGGGCTCACCTGTGGCGGATTTGCACAGCCCAAGACGAGCAGGCTCAAAGGGATAAACATGTGTTTCACTGCATCATCCCCACAAATTTCTCGAACAGATAAAAACTATCCATGGGCCCCGGGCTCGCCTCGGGGTGGTACTGCACCGAAAAGGCCGGGCGGTCGGTCAGTTCGATCCCGCAATTGCTGTCGTCGAACAGCGACACGTGGGTTTCGCGAATCGTCTCCGGCATTCCCTCGCGTGTCACCGCGAAGCCGTGGTTCATCGACGTAATCTCGACCGCTCCATCGGCGAGCCGCTTGACCGGGTGGTTGGCGCCGCGGTGGCCCTGGAACATCTTGCTCGTCTTCCCGCCCACGGCCAGCGCCAGCAATTGGTGGCCGAGGCATATTCCGAACAGCGGCTTCTTGGTTTCCAACATCGCCTGGATCACCGGCACCGCATAGTCCCCGGTGGCCGCCGGGTCGCCCGGCCCGTTGGAGAGGAAAAACCCGTCGGGCTGATGCGCCATGATCTCGTCGAAGCTCGCGTCCGCCGGAACCACCGTCACCCGCGCCCCCGCTTCGCCCAGCAAGCGGAAGATGTTGCGCTTGGCCCCATAATCAACCGCGACGACGTGGGGCGGGGAAGAGCGCCCTTCGACTACGCGCTCCGCGCTCCGTTCAGGACGAACGGAATCTCTAATCGCCCCATTTTCGTTCGTCCGGAGCGTAGCCGAAGGGCGTTCTTCATCCGCAAACCCCTCACCCCAAGCCCATTTCCCGCCGCTCCAAGCCTCGACCTGAGCGCGGCTGACTTCCCGGGCCAAATCCATCCCCTCAAGCCCAGGCCACTCCGCCGCCATCCTTTGCAGCGCCGCGACATCGAACTCTCCATCCGCACGATGCGCTAACGCAATTGTCGGCGGCCCCTCGCGCCGAACGAGCCGGGTCAGCGCGCGCGTGTCGACGCCCGAAATTCCTATCCGCCCCATTGCCGCCATCCATTCGCCGAACCCCTGCCCCGCGCGGTAATTGCTCGGGCCCGTCACCGGCTCCCGCACGATCGCGCCCAGGGCAAAAGCATCGCCGGCCTCGACGTCCTCGTCATTGGCGCCGACATTGCCGATATGGGGGAAGGTGAAGGCGATCACCTGCTTGGCGTAGCTGGGGTCGGTCATCACTTCCTGATAACCGGTCATTGCGGTGTTGAAGCACAGTTCCCCCACCACTTCCCCTTCCGCGCCAAAGCCCTTGCCCCAGATCACGCGCCCGTCAGCGAACACCACGACTGCCGTCGCGCCCTTAGGTTGCGCGTGCAGGTGTCGTGCGTCGGCCATTGGCGGGGAAAGCCTTCCGGTGTGGAGTTTCAACGATGTCGCTAAGACATTTCCGCTAAGGCGATTCGAACGCTTGGTCAACGGCTGGTCAGCACGAAAATCCGCCGCTACGGCTGGTGGTTTCCCCAAGCGAGACGAGACGATGATCCGCGACGATTTGAAGGCTGCGCTGACGATTGCGATGAAGAGCGGTGACAGGGCCGCGACCGGAACCCTGCGCATGGCTCAGGCGGCGATCAAGAACCGCGACATCGAATTGCGCACCGCGGCCGCCGCGCCCGACGACGACGCTTTGGTCACCGATGTGCTCCAGAAAATGATCAAGCAGCGCCGCGAATCGGTCGATATGTATGTGAAGGGCGGCCGCCAGGAGCTGGCTGACACCGAAAGCGCCGAAATTGCGGTGATCGAGCGCTTCCTGCCGGCACAACTTTCGGAGGAAGAAGCCAAAACCGCGATCGCCGCGATCATCGCCGACACCGGCGCGTCGTCGATGAAGGACATGGGGCGGGTGATGGCGGCGGTGAAGGAAACGCTCGGCACCAGCATCGAACCGGCCCGAGCGAGCGGGTTGGTGCGGGGGCTTCTCGCAAGCTAATATCAATGGCATGTTACCGGTTCGTTCGTCCTGAGCGAAGTCGAAGGGCGCTGGCACAGCACACATGCAATTTTCGGTCTCTCTGCTCCGTTGCAACGATGGCTCCTTTTACGCGGGCCACACCGATAATCTGGAAGCGCGCCTGTGGCAGCACCAGCAAGGCTTGCGCTGCGATTGGACAAGCCGGCGTCGGCCCGTTGAGCTTGTCTGGTGCTCGGCAGCGCCGAGTCGTGACGAAGCCATCGCTTTCGAGCGCCGGATCAAGGACTGTACTCGAGCCAAGAAGGAAGCGTTGGTTGCGGGCGACTGGGACCGCATCACTTGGCTGTCCCGAGCGCCCCACGAGCGCCCTTCGATTTCGCTCAGGACGAACGGACCCGCGCGCCAGGTCGCAGGCCAATGACCCTCTCCCCGCAATGGCTCGACGAGCTCCGCGCTCGCACCACGCTCTCGGCGGTCATCGCGCCGTCGGTAAAGCTCATCCGCGCCGGGCGCGAGTGGAAGGCGTGCTGCCCGTTTCACCAAGAGAAAACGCCCAGCTTCACCGTCAATGACGACAAGCATTTCTATCATTGCTTCGGCTGCTCGGCCCATGGCGATGCGATCCGATTCCTCACCGACCATCGCGGCTTGCCGTTCATGGATGCGGTCA
>JBDSRE010000039.1:0-3599 GCA_039929465.1 Sphingomicrobium sp.
TGCCGAGTCAGCCTCGCGTCCCAAATGAGGGACCGTCTCGGTCGACCCGAAGCCAGAGACGGAGAGGGGAGTCGCCCCCATCGGCTCCCCTCCAGCCGCGCCTTCATTTGAGCGCGAAGTTGGCCACCTCCTCATAATGCGCGCCGTGTCGCGACAGGCGGCTCTCGACCAACGAAAAGCAGGTGATCAGGAAGGGCGGCGAATTGAGGTTGCGGCCGTCAAGGAATGATCGCGCCTCGCGGCTGCGCCGGCCGCTCCAGCGGGCGATGGTGATGTGCGGGTGAAAGGCCCGGCGATCGGGCGCGATGCCCGCCGACTGACAGGCGCGATCGACCCGTGCGGCCAAGGCGGCGACCGGGTCGCGCGGTTCAACCCCGGCGAAGATGACCCCACCGTTCTTCTGGTCGAAACTGCCAAGCCCGGAGAGTTGGAGTTCGAACGAACTGGCGTGAACCCGATCCAACGCCGCGGTGAGGTCCTCGGCAAGCGGCCGCTCGACCTCGCCGATGAAGCGCAGAGTTAGGTGGAGCTGATCGTCCGACTGCCAGCGAAAATCGCCGTGATCGCCCATCGCGTCGATCAGCAAGTCACGAATCGCGGGCGGTGGCCGAAGGGCGACGAATAGCCGGTGCATCGCGATTAAATATGGGGACGGATCAAGTCGATCCAGTGCCGAACCCGAGGCGAGAGGTCGGCGGGCATTGCGTTGAACTCGACCTCGATCACTTGCTCGATCTCCAACGACCAGCGGTGCGGTCGGTAACGGACGTCCTCGACCAGCAGCAGCGACGCGAGATCGCGGCGGAAGTCGGCAATCTCCTCGATTTCGCAGGCGACGGTCACCCGGCCGTGCGCGGTCAAGCCAATTTCTTCGCGCAATTCGCGGACTACGGCGTCGCTCGGGTCTTCGTCGCGGTTGCGGCCGCCGCCCGGCAACCGCCAGCCGTGCGCATAGCGAAGCTTGACCAGCACCACCCGCCGCTCGGGCGTGAGCGCCAGCGCATGCGCCCCATAACTTCGCGGTCGACGAACGAGCCAGCCAAGCATCATCAGCTTGTGCGTGACGGTCATTGCTGCACGCAACATCCGGTCGGTGATCGTCGGGTTGGCGGGGGCCGGCATCGCCCGGGGAGGACTCCGCGCGTGCCCGGTGGTTCCAATCGCGGCGAGACCGTGCCAGGCTGGCAAAGAAGGGAACGAACTCGTGAGCCGCGATAAAAAACTCGACAAACAAGATTTTGCGAAGCTGCTGAAGCCCCTGGCGAAGGAGTTGAGCGCGCTTTCTCGCTGGGTGTCGGAAACCAGACAGCGCATCGTGGTCGTATTTGAAGGCCGCGACACCGCTGGCAAGGGCGGATCGATCGACATGTTCGCCAATGTGATCAATCCGCGCCAGTGCAGGGTGGTCGCTCTGCCCAGCCCGACCGAGCGCGAAAAAACCCAATGGTATTTCCAGCGCTATATCGAGCATCTTCCCGCCGCGGGCGAAATCGTGCTGTTCGACCGCAGCTGGTACAATCGCGCCGGGGTCGAGAAGGTTATGGGCTTTTGCACCGAGGATGAGGTCGCGAGGTTCCTCAAAGCCGCGCCGGAGTTCGAACGGCAGATGGTCGACGACGGCATCCTGCTATTCAAATATTGGCTGTGCTGCGACCAGGCGATGCAGGAACAGCGGTTCGAGAAGCGGCTTCACAAGCCGATGAAACGGTGGAAGCTGTCGCCCGTCGATATCAAGGCGCGAGCGCTGTACGACGACTATACCGAAGCGCGCGAACGAATGCTTCGCGAAACGCATAGCGACTTCGCGCCGTGGACCCTGGTCGATTTCAACGACCAGCAGGTCGGTAGGCTGACCCTGTTGCGCGATTTCCTCGACAAGGTGCCCGATACCGTCTTGCCGCTGCCCGACATCGACTGGCCATCGCTCGACGGGCCGCCCAAGAAAGAGCGGTTCAAGGTGATCGATCCGATCCCCAATTACAAACTGCCCAAGGACATCGACAAGCGCAAGAAGGTCCATAACTGGGATTGACGACGAACAGCTCATCAAGGGGAAACACGATGCGCGCGACACGTCTGCTTGGAACATTGGCGATCTATTATCTGGTGATCGGGGTGGTGGTGTATGTCGCGGTCCAATTATGGCCCGGGGTGCGCGACTACCTGCCGATCGGCGGGGTCGAGCAATTGATCAGCCAGCCGACCAAAAACCCGCTTGAAGCGACCGAAGCGGTGCGCGCCGCGCACGTCGAAAACCTCGGCCAGAGCCTGTTCTGGCTGGCGACTGCGATCGTCGGCGCGATGCTGGCGTCGTTTCCGGTCAGCTGGGTCTATATGTCGGTCCGAAGCGGCGAGGAATATGACCAGTCGCTGGTCAACACCATCATCATCCTGCCGATGGTCGTCACCGGAATCGTGATCATCGTCCAGAACAGCCTGGCGCTGGCTTTCTCTCTGGCCGGGATTGCCGGTGCGGTGCGGTTTCGCAATTCGCTCAAAAGCTCGGGTGATGCCCTGTTCATCCTGATGGCGGTGGGAATCGGGCTAAGCGCCGGGATTGGAGCGGTCGAGCTTGCGGCGCTGGTCAGCATCTTGTTCAACTTCACCTTCGCCGCTTTGTGGCTGTCCGAATATGGGGAGCGCAAGGGCATGAAGCGCTATCTCGCCGATTATGACGGGACCGACGAAGCGGCACCGCCACCACCGGAAAAGATCAAGGTTTAGCCGAGGCAACCCCGAAGAGCCTTCGCCGCGCCGTCGTCGGTTGCAAGGCCGGCGAGGAAGCGGTCGAGGAACGCGGTCGCATTCTGGACCGTGCGCGGTTCGATTCCGGGGATCGACGGCAGCACGCCGATCAGGGCGCCGCGCTGTTCGCGCAACTGCCGCGCCGCGGCCAGCGCCTGGGCGTCGTGGACGCAATAGCCGCGATATTGCCGTTGCCGGACATTGCTGATTTTCAGCACATCGGGAGCTGTTGCATAAGGCGCGTTGACCAGCCCGGAAAAATCGAAGTCGTAGGGAATTGGGATGGTCTGGCCAGGCGCGCCAATGCCGATGAGACGCGCATTGTGGCAGCATTCGTCGCCCGCCGGGCCGGCGCGCATCGACCAGTCGTGATTGGCGATGAGATCCTGGAACAAGGCATAGCGGGCGGCGTCGGCGGGGCTTAGCCAGGCGACCGGAATGCGTTCGCCGGCGCGCAATTCTTGCAGGTTGTTGCGCCGCGCGACGTCGCCCGAATCTTCAAGGAAAAAGCCGACCCGCGAGACGATCGAGCGGCCAGTTTCGTCGACATAGTCGATGGTCGCGAGCCGCGCCCGCATCGAAAATGGGGTGAGCAGCGCGTACATCCGGTACGCGGCGTATTCGAGCAGGATGTTCTGCTGAAAAGCCGGCGCATTGCGGCAATGGGTTACAAGCTTGAGCTTGTTCTGCCCGGCGAACAGCGAGCCGGCCGGCGGACGGCCCGCGAAATTGACCTTGAGCGGGGCGAATTCGCAGGTCTCGGCGGTGCGCCGGGTAATGCCGCGCAGCGCGAAGCTGGCGGGGAGCTTGACGCCCGCCGGGTCGGTGACCGTGCCGGGCACATTGCCTTCGAA
>JBDSRE010000040.1:0-6946 GCA_039929465.1 Sphingomicrobium sp.
ACGAGAATATCGCGCCTTCGCTCGGCCTGCCCAAGGACATGGGCGAGATCGTGCGCTCGATCGTCGCCGGCGGTCCGGCGGCCAAGGCCGGGCTTCAGCAGGGCGACGTCATCCTCCAGGTGAACGGACAGAACGTGACTCCTGAAGAAACCGTCTCCTATCTCATCGCCAACACCCAGATCGGGTCTCGCGCCAACCTTAACATCGTCCGCGGTGGCAAGCGCCAGAGCGTCACTGTCTTCGTCGGCGAGCGTCCGACCGAGGAACAGCTGGCCAAGCTCGGCGGCGACGGCGCGACGTCCCCGGTTCCCGATGGCCAATCACCGGCAACACCGCAGCGCGTACTCGGCCTGTCGCTGACTCCGCTTACTCCGGAGCTGGCACGGGCGGCGAATCTGCCGCAAGCCGCGCGCGGCGTGATCATCACCGCGGTTGAGCCCAATAGCGATGCCGCGGATGAAGGCCTCCAGCGCGGCGACCTCATTGTCTCGGTGAACCAGGTGCCGGTGTTAACTCCGGCACAAGTCGTGGCCTCGGTCGACGGCGCCCGGCGTGGCGGCCGTTCCAGGGTGCTTCTGTTGGTCAAACGAGCCCAGTCGCCGGAAACCTTCGTCGGGATCGACATCTCGATCCGCTAATGTTGGAGAGCGGCTGAATTCGGCGACTCCCGCGCTGGGCTTGCGCTTCGCCTTTGGCTAAGCGAAGTCAAAGTCGAGGGAGAACGACGTGAGCGAATCCGGCATTTTCATCGGCGCTGTTGCGGGCGGCTCAAAACCGCAGACGCTCGAGCTGAAGCGGGCTAACCGCCATGGGCTGATCGCGGGCGCCACCGGAACCGGCAAGACCGTCACTCTGCAGGGCATGGTCGAAGGCTTGTCTGAAGCTGGAGTCCCGACCTTCCTCGCCGACGTCAAGGGCGATCTCGCCGGCCTCGCAATGCCCGGCGATCCAAGCGCCAAAAGCGCCGAGCCGTTCAAGGCGCGGGCGGCTGAGCTTGGCCTCACCGATTGGGCCTATGAGGCCTATCCGGTGCAGTTCTGGGATCTGTTCGGGGAACAGGGGCACCCCATTCGCACCACGGTCAGCGAAATGGGGCCGCTGCTGCTGGCGCGGCTGATGAACCTCAACGATGTCCAGGAAGGCGTGCTCAATATCGCCTTTACCGTCGCCGACAAGGAAGGGCTGCTATTGCTCGACCTCGACGATTTGCAGGCGATGCTGGTTCACACCGGCGAGCAGGCGGACAAATTGACGCTCGAATATGGCAACGTCTCGAAGCAATCGGTCGGCGCGATTCAGCGCTCGCTCCTGCAATTGCGCACCCAAGGAGCCGAGCATTTCTTCGGCGAACCGGCGTTGGCGCTCGACGATTTCCTCAAGCTCGACGACCAGGGCAGGGGAATCGTCAACATCCTCGCCGCCGACCGGCTGATGAATAGCCCGCGGCTCTATTCGACTTTTCTGTTGTGGCTGCTGTCGGAACTGTTCGAGCTGCTGCCCGAGGTCGGCGATCCCGACAAACCGAAATTGTGCTTCTTCTTCGACGAAGCCCATTTGCTGTTCGACGACGCGCCGCCGGCGCTGCGCGAAAAGGTCGAGCAAGTGGTTCGGCTCATCCGGTCGAAGGGCGTTGGGGTATTCTTTATCACCCAAAACCCGATCGACATTCCCGACAAGATCGCTGGCCAGCTCGGCAACCGGGTCCAGCATGCACTGCGCGCCTTCACCCCGCGCGACGAAGCTGCGGTCAAGTCCGCGGCCGACACTTTCCGCCAGAATCCGGACATCGACGTCGCCACTGCGATCACCCAGCTTAAAGTCGGTGAGGCTTTGGTCTCGCTGTTATTGCCAGATGGCGACCCATCCCCGGTCGAGCGCGTGCTCATCAAGCCGCCGCGCTCACGGGTTGGTCCGCTGACCGCGCAGGAGCGTCAAGTGATGATCACGACCGACGAGATTGGCAGTAAATATGATCAGCCGGTCGACCGCGACAGCGCCGAGGAAATCCTCAAGGCCAAAACCGACGAAGCGGCCGCCGCAGCCGCCTCGGCCAAGGCCAAGACCGACGCCGACAAGCAGGCCGCCGAACAAGCTCGACAGGATGCCATCGCCGCGCGCGAGGCGGCTCGGATCAGGGCTTCCGAACAGCGCGAAGCCGACAAGGTCCAGCGCACTGCCGAGCGCGAAGAGGCGCGCCGCGTTCGCGAGGCTGCAAGGCCTTCGATGGCCGACAAAATCCTTACTTCGGCCACTCGTTCGGCAGCGAGCACGGCCGGCCGTCAGATCGGCAATGCAATCCTGCGCAACGTGCTTGGCGGGCTGTTCCGGGGGCGGTGAGGGTAGCGACACCGTCCTTCGCTTTATGCGCGATTGGCGGTAAACGGGCCGTCGGAGAGGGCATTCGTGGCGGATAAGAACAAGACCATCATCGAAGGGCTTGAGCGTGAGTGGTGCGAGGCTTTGTGCTCCAAGGATGTCAAACGGATGCGGTCGCTGGTCCATCCTGATTTCGTGCTTATCGGGATGCGCTCGACCGGGCCGTTCATGATGCACCGCGACGACTGGCTAGAGGCAATTCAGAAACGCGATGTCGAATCGATCGAACTCGAAATTCAGGACTCCGCGGCGTTCGACAATGTCCTGGTCGGAACGGTTTACGCCAAATGGCGGCTCAAATATCTCGGCCGAGTAATTGAAGATTGCGTCGTTTTAACCGATGTCTGGGTGTGCGACGATAATCGTTGGCAGGCGATCCGGCGCCATTCGACGCCATCGCCGAGCGGCGGCTGCGCCAAGGCTTGAACCAGGGGGAATGACGGATGGTTGAAGCGACAATGCGCGCCAGCGACACGGTCAAAGAATTGACCATTCGCGGGATCGTGCTCGGGGCGATCCTCACGCTCCTGTTCACGGCCGCCAACGTCTATCTCGGGCTCAAGCTCGGGATTACGTTCGCGACCTCGATTCCCGCGGCGGTGATCTCGATGGCGGTGCTGCGCTACTTCGCCAATTCGACGATCCAGGAAAACAATATCGTCCAGACAATCGCTTCGGCGGCGGGAACCTTGTCGGCGATCATCTTCGTCTTGCCCGGCCTGATCATGATCGGCTGGTGGACTGGTTTTCCTTACTGGCTATCGGTCGCGGTGATCGCATTGGGCGGGATTTTGGGGGTGATGTATTCAGTCCCGCTACGCCGCGCGCTCGTCACTGGCAGCGACCTGCCTTACCCCGAAGGCGTCGCCGCAGCCGAAGTGCTCAAGGTCGGCGCCGGGATTGGCGGCGCGGAGGAGAATAAGCGAGGCCTCAACGCGATCATGATCGCGAGCTTCGTTTCGGGTGGCTACTACCTTCTCGCCAAGACCAAGCTGGTCGCCGAGGCTGCAAGCAAGAGCTTTAAGGTCGGCAAGGGCGCCACTGCCGCTTCGGCCAGCCTGTCGATGGCGTTGATCGGCGTTGGTCACCTGGTCGGCCTGGCGGTTGGAATCGCGATGATCGTCGGGCTGCTGATCAGCTGGGCATGGATCGTCCCGCATTGGACTACGGATCCGTCACTGATCACCGCCGCTGCGGGCGATCTCGACAAATTGGTCTCAACTGCCTTTCGCCAGAAAGCGCGGATTATCGGCGCGGGCACGATCGGCCTTGCCGCGATCTGGACCTTGCTCAAGATCATCGGCCCGATCATCAAGGGCATCACCAACGCGCTCGCCGCCAATCGTGCACGAGGCGCTGGGGAAACGCTCGACATCGCCGAGCGCGACCTTCCGATCACCGTCGTCGCCGGCACGATCCTTGCCGCGATGCTCCCGATTGGCCTGCTTCTTTACAGCTTCGCGCAGAGCGGACCGATCGCGGTCAATCCGGCACCGACGATCATCCTCGCGATCCTTTACATCCTCGTCGCTGGTGTCGTCATCGCATCGGTCACCGGCTACATGGCCGGTCTGATCGGCGCGTCGAACAGTCCGATTTCGGGTGTCGGCATCCTCTCGATCCTCGGCATCTCGTTGATCCTTGCGGGCCTTTATCCGGCGGTCGATGGCGATGCGACCAAGGCTTTGGTGGCCTTCGCCCTGTTCGTCACTGCGATCATTTTCGGAGTCGCGACCATCGCCAATGACAACCTCCAGGATTTGAAGACCGGCCAATTGGTCGGCGCTACTCCATGGAAGCAACAGGTTGCCTTGTTGCTCGGCGTGGTCTTCGGCGCACTCGCCATCCCGCCGATCCTCGATTTGCTCAATACCGTCTTCACCTTCGAAGGTGCACCCGGCGCTCGCGAGGGCGCGCTTTCGGCCCCCCAGGCGCAGATCATCTCGACCATCGCGCAAGGCGTTCTTGGCGGGAGCCTCGACTGGAGCCTGATTGGCACCGGCGCGGCAATCGGCGCGGTGGTGATCGTGATCGACGAAGTGCTTCGCAAAACCACCGGCAAGTACAGCCTGCCCGCGCTTGCAGTGGGCATGGGCATGTATTTGCCAATGGACCTGACCTTGCTGATCCCGCTCGGCGCATTGCTCGGCTGGCTCTATAATCGCTGGGCGGCGGGGTCGGCCAATCCCGCATTTGCCGAGCGCATGGGAGTGCTGATGGCGACCGGGCTGATCGTCGGCGAGAGCCTGATGGGTGTGGTATTTGCCGGGCTCGTCGCGGGGGCGGAAAAGGCCGGATCGAAAAATAGCGCCGACGTTCTCGCGCGCTTCGGCGAGAATCCTTATGCGATTCCGATGGGCATCATCCTGTTCACCGCTCTGATCCTGGGCCTCTACGCCTGGACCCGTAGCCGTTCCTCGTCGGCTCCTGTCATCGACGACGACGCCTTCATTCCGGAGCGCGAGGCGGGCATTCGCTAATGGCTGATCTGCTCCACCTCGGCCAATCGAGCAGCCTGCCCGCTTCGCCGGCGGAGGCGGTGCTTGATTATGTCCCCAATCCGCGCGCCGGGACGCTTTACCTGGTGCGGTTCGCAGCGCCCGAATTCACCTCGCTTTGCCCAGTCACCGGCCAGCCCGATTTCGCGCACCTGGTGATCGACTATGCCCCAGCCGACACGATCGTCGAATCGAAGAGCCTCAAGCTCTACCTCGGCGCGTTCCGCAACCATTGCGGTTTTCACGAGGATGTCACCGTTGGCATCGGCCAGCGGCTGGACGAGGAGATGAAGCCCAAGTGGCTGCGCATCGGCGGTTATTGGTATCCCCGCGGTGGAATGCCGATCGACGTCTTTTGGCAGTCGGGAGCGCCGCCTGAGGGACTGTGGCTGCCCGATCAGGGTGTCGCTCCGTACCGCGGCAGGGGCTGATGGCCAGCCCGGAGATCAAGGGCGATTTCGTCTCGACCGAATGGCTTGTCGATGAGCTTGGCGCCGACGACCTCGCAATCCTCGATTGCACCAAGTTTCTTCCCAATGCTGGCCGCGACGCCAAGGCTGAATTTCTCGCTGCGCATATTCCGGGCGCGCGCTACCTCGACATCGCGGCGGTCTCCGACCGCTCGAACCCGGCGCCGAACATGTTGCCCGGAGCGGACGCATTCGGTGCCGCGATGGAGCAGCTGGGGATCGGATTCGACGAGCGCATCATCGTCTACGACAACAGCCCGCTCCGGACCGCGGCGCGCGGCTGGTTCATGCTGCGTCATTTCGGCGCCGCGAATGTCGCAGTGCTCGACGGCGGCCTTGGCAAGTGGCTTGGTGAGGGGAGGCCGGTCGAATCGGGCGAAGCAGTGGAGCGTCGGGGCCGACGCTTCGCCGCTGCGGAGCGCGCCGACGAAGTGATCTCGAAAGGAATGTTGCTCGACGGCGTGAGGCTGCCACTGGTCGACGCCCGAAGCCGCGCCCGCTTCACCGGTGAGGAAGCCGATCCGCGCCCAACGATTGCCTCGGGCCACATGCCCGGCGCTCGTTCACTGCCGATGAGCGCGCTCTACCGCGATGACGGCACGGTCCGCGACCCGGCGGAACTGCAAGCATTGTTCGATCAGGCCGGGGTCGATCCGCTCCAGCCGTTCATTGCCAGCTGCGGCTCGGGCGTGACCGCCAACAGCCTAATCCTCGCTGCGCGCCGGATCGGCGGATACGGCGGCAAACTGTATGACGGAAGCTGGTCGGAATGGGGCGCCGATCCGGCGACCCCCAAGGAACTGGGTCCGCCCCAGCCCCCTCCCCACTTCCGGTCCTAGCGCAGGACTATTCGCGCCACTTCCTCGAGTTCGCGGCGGATTTCCTCGACCATTGTACGGCTCGCTTCTTGATGCGGCTTGCGTCCTTCGCCGCGCTCGGCGAGCAGTGCCTGGATACCGGCCGACGTGGCATTGACGGTGGCCGCCGAGCGCCGCTCGAACAGGCGGCGGCGCTGTTCGCCCGAAACGCCCCACTTTGCGGCAACCCGCTCATAGCAATTGGAATCCGAAGCCGGTCCGCCGCCATGATCGTCGACCAGGCGCAATGCGTGACGAACCCCGGCCAGTCGCGACACCGCCTCGGCATAGGGTTCGAAATCGGGTTCGGGCGCGGCAAGCGGCTGGCGATGCAACATCCCTCCTCGCTATCGCACCCAAGCCTAAGAAAAGGTGAATCTCGGGCGCGTTCGCTTAAGCGCCGCTCGACGATTCCACGTCGCGCAGGATCCAGCCGCGTTGGGGGATGGTCTCGACGAATTCGGCGCCGCCCGAGGAATTGCGCAGTTTTTTGCGCAATTTGGAGATGAAGACGTCGATGATCTTGGGCTGCGGCTGGTCGTCGGAGCGGCGGTAGAGGTGCTTGAGCAGCATTTGCCGGGTGACAACATTGTTGCGCGCATAGGCAAGCAGTTCGAGCACCCGATATTCCATCTCGGTAATGCCGATCGGATGCCCGTCGATTCGGATCAGGCGCTGCATCTGGTCGACCGACAGCCGCCCGCCGCACATCGCCTCGGGCATGGCCCCGCCACTCGCCTTGATC
>JBDSRE010000041.1:0-18548 GCA_039929465.1 Sphingomicrobium sp.
AGGCAAGCTTCAGGACATCAAAGGCGTGATTGTCCAGGGCCGCCACGATAGCTGCACGCCCCCGCTCGCCGCATGGCGGCTCAAACAGGCGTGGCCGGCGGTCGAGCTCAATATCATCTCCGATGCGGGTCATCTGTTCAGCGAGCCGGGCATTACCGACGGCCTTGTTCGGGCAACCGACAAATTCGCCGGTTGACGAAGAGTCGGACAGCAGACAATAATCGCGTGAGAAGTCATTGAATAAACTTAGAAAAGCCGTACGACTGCTGTAATGAACATCGGCTGGGGCATGATTCACGCGGGCCTTCAATCGGTCCTCGACACCGCATTCGACGCGGTCATCGTCATGTCCGACGACGGGTTGGTGATCGGCTGGAACGCCAATGCCGACGCCAGTTTCGGCTTCACCAGTGAAGAGGCCATGGGTAGGCGCCTTAGCGAACTGATCATCCCGGAACGCTATCGCGACGCTCACGAAAACGGCATGAAGCATTATATCGCCACCGGTGAAGGCCCGGTGCTCAACAACCGCATCGAAATCGAAGCGCTCCATCGCGACGGCCACGAATTCCCGGTCGAACTGTCGATCACCGCAAGCGAGCAATTCGGCGACCGGCTATTCATCGGCTTCCTGCGCGACATTTCGGACCGCCGGGCGCAGGCAGAGCGGCAGCAACGCGTGCTCCAGGAATCTGAGCATCGGGTGCGCAACATGCTGACCGTGGTCGCGGCCATCGCCCAGCAGACCGCGCGCGGCGCCGACAATCTTGAAGCGTTCAGCGAGGCGTTTGCCGGACGCCTCGATTCGCTCGCCGAGGCGCACAAGCTGCTGGTCGGCAAGGTGTGGCAGGACGTCGCGTTAACGGCGCTGGTCGAGCGCGTTCTGGGAAGTGAACTCGCCGCTGGGCGAGCGCGGTTCGGGGGCCCGGAAATCCTTCTCAAGCCGGGTAAGGTACTAGGTCTGTCGATGATCCTACACGAACTCTACACCAACGCCGTGAAATACGGTGCTTTGTGTACCGATGAAGGCAATTTGGTGCTCGAATGGACGACATCAGACGGGGAGGCCGAGATGATCTGGACCGAGCTTGGTGTACCCTGCTCGCCCGAGCTCCACGGCACCGGCTTCGGCCAGCGCATGATCGCGATGAGCGTCAAAGCCGACCTCGGCGGCACCGTCGACCGCGAGTGGCGGCCCGATGGCTTGACCGCGGTGCTGCGCTTCCCAATTGCGGACTGAGCGTGCTTACTCGCCCGGGCGGTAGGTCCGCTCGGTGTGGCCGATCAGCTGGTCGGGATAAAAATAGACATCACGCAGATCGCCGTTGGCGTAGCGTTTGGCCTGGTCGTTGAAATGGGGCGATGCGGGATTGCCGCTTTCGCCGCCGGCGGTGACCGCTCGGGCTCGGACCCGTTTGCCGAACTCGACCACCGCAACGAAACTGTTGCCATTATCGCCGTACCATTTCTTCGTGCCAGCCCGCTGGCTCGCACCGAATGAGGCGAGGCTCCCCCATCGCCCGGACGTGAACGGCACCGGAATGCTTGACTTGGAGTCATCGTAATCCGGGCTGATTGCCGATGACAGCCGCTGGAACCGGTTAACCTCACCCCAAGGCACGTCCCAACGTCCGAAATCGCGTTTGATCCGAGCGACCGCCTTGTCGAACAAATCGACCTTCACCGCTCCGGGGATGGCATCGATATTCTTGTACAGTGCGAGCGCATCTTCCTGCTCGATGGCTTTGGCATGGGTCCACAGTTCGTCGCCCCAGACGCTTCCCAATGTGGTCGGCACCGAGTCCGCGGACCAATGCGTGTCCCATCCGCGCATCTGCTCGATCGGTGCTTTCAACCGCGACCGGCGCGGGTCTTTGGCGGGAAGGGCATCATAGGCCGCGAGGAGCGACGGCACGAGGCGCGCGAATCCTGGTTGGGCCGGATCGAATGCCGCCGTCAGCAGTCGGTCGAGGGTCCATGAGCCAGACTGGCCGAGCAGCGCGAGGGCATGCTCACCGCGCGGATTCTCGCCAAGGACGTCCATATAAACGGGATAATTTTCCTTCTTCAGGCTCCCGACTCCGCCTGCTGTCCACGGCGAATTGTTGGTGTTGAAGACATAGTTCGAGCGCGGGCGAATGACGTTGGGCAATTCCTTGATTGTGTGCAGCCGCCCCCAATCGGCGGTCGGATCGCTGCAGTCGACCGCCTTGCCGTAATCCAGCTTGGGATTGCGCAGCGGCACGAACTGGGGGTGAAGATAAGCGACTTCGCCCTTGTCGTCGGCGAAGATGGTCGTGTTCGAACTATTGGCCTGGAGACCTGCGACTTTGAGGAAGCCCTTGAGGTCGCGCGCCTTGGTCCGCAAGAAACTTTGCTGCAGCGCTTCGACCGGCCGGTCCATCATTGCAAAGGCGATCCACCGCCCGCCCTCGGCGCGGACGATTGGCCCGCGATGAGTCATCCAGGCGGTAAAGCCGCGGCTCTTCAACTTGCCGTCGGGCGTCCGATAAGTGACCGTGATCGGGCGCGCCACGAGCGGTCGGCAGAGCTTGCCGAAACGGTAGCAATAACCGTTGCCGAGCGGAAAGATCTTTTCCGCAAACTGGTCGACGTTATCGACGTTGCTCGACGTGTGCATCCAGCCAGCGTGAGCATTGAATCCCTGGTAAATGAAGAACTGCCCCCAGGTCGCGGCGCCATAAGCATCGAGACCCTCATCGCTGGTCATCTGCAGTTCGGAGCGAAAGTAGAAACTGGTGTGGGGATTGATCAGCAGCAGGCTCTTGCCGCCTTCGGCCAAGGGTGCCGCGATGGCGATACCGTTCGAACCACGCGGCTCGTCGTCCTTGGGTTTAACCACCGCCGAGGCGAGCTTCGGCGGCGCGCTGTAAAATTCCTCGAGCGCCTTTAGATCGATGCGCTCGATATCGCCCCCGATACTGCCTTCGGTGAAGCTTAGCGCCATCCACGGCTCGAAGCGGGTGAGAACCCGCGGCTTTACTTGCCGGTGGGTGGCGAGAAAATGATTGAGGCCCGCCGCCCACGCATCCATCAGCCGCCGCATCGCTGGCGGACTGCGCGCATAATCTGCCTTGAGCTCGGGTTCGCTGACATAAAGCCGAGCGCGAAGGTCCTGCCACACGGCCTTCTCGCCCTCAGCCTCGGCCATTCGGCCAAGCGCGGTCAGGTAATTGGCCTCGATGCGCGGGAAATCGTCCTCGGCCTGGGCGTAGATCATCCCGAACACAGCGTCGGCGTCGGTTTTCCCACGGACATGGGCGATGCCCCAATCGTCGCGGGTGATTGAAACTTGCGCGGCCTGCTGGGCCGGCGAAGCGGCGGTCAGCAAGAAGGCGAACGGTGCGAGAAGCGTGACGGATTTATGCATCGGGTAGTTTCTGCGCGGCCTTGCCCCATCCGGCAAGCGCCTTCGAAGCTGCGCGCTCAAGCAACAGGTCGGAATCGCGGATGGTGAAGTGACCGCCGCTGCTGAAATCATCGAGCTCGGCCCAAGCGATGGGGGCTGCGACTGGCGCTCCTTCGCGGGCGCGCGCCGAGAAAGGCATGACCGCGGTCGAACCGCGCTGGTTCCGCAGCCAGTCGAGGAAAATCCGACCCTTGCGTTGGACCTTGCGGATATTGGCGGTGAACATTTCGGGCTCGGCCTCGGCGATGGCTCGGCTGAAGCGCTCGGCAAAGCTCTTGACCTTGGTCCAGTCAGCGGACTGATCGAGCGGTGCGACGACGTGGATGCCCTTGCCGCCGGTCAGCAGCGGAAAGGTTTCAAGCGCGAGATCGGCGAGCAATGCCTTCAGCCGCAGCGCCGCCTTTTTGACTTCGCTAAAGTCGAGCCCGACATCGGGGTCGAGATCGAACACCAGCCGGTCGGGATATTCGACCTTTGCGACTTTGCTGCCCCAGCCGTGGAACTCGATCGTCCCCATCTGCACGCAGGCGAGCAACCCGCGGACGTTGTCGAAGTACAAATAATCCTCGGTGCCCCCGTCCTTTTCTTTGATCGGGAAATGCTTGACCTCCTCGCCGAACGAGCCGCTGTCGTGCTTCTGGAAAAAGCATTTCTTCGAGCGGCCTTGGGGACAGCGGATCAAGGTGATCGGTCGCGCAGCGGAGTCGATCATGATCAGCGGATCGATCGCCGCATAATAATTGGCGAGGTCGCCCTTGGTCAGTTTCTCCTCGGGGAAAATGGCGCGATCGGGATTGGTGATCCGAACGCCGAGGCTGGTGAAGGTCGGGTGCTCGGCGCCTTTCTCCATGGGCTTTAGGCGCTGCGTCTTCTCGCGCACGACATCTTTGGCCGGTTTGTCCTCACGCAGAGCGATGAAGCTTGGATGGCGCAAAATCCCGTCGCTGGTGAATTCGGCAAACGCGATTTCCGCGACCAGTTTCGGAGTGATGAAATGCGCGGCCTTGCGTTCGGCGCGGGAGATGTCGACCGTTGGATCGTCCACTTCGAGCGGCTTCATCAGTGCGAGCAAATCCGCCATTTTCGTTGCGTTGAATCCGGTCCCGACCTTGCCCGCGTACGTCAGTTTGCTCCCGTCGCGCCCGGCGAGGAGCAAGGAGCGGAAGCCCCGGCGCTTGTCGCTGTCGGTCCAGCCGATGATGACAAATTCCTGGCGCAGGGTGCATTTGACCTTGAGCCAGTTGCGGCTTCGCCGGCCTGAGTAAGAAGCGTCGGCTTTTTTGGCGATGATGCCCTCGCCGCGCTCCTTGCAGATCGCCTCGAACAACGCCTCGCCCTTGCCGATGACATGGTCGCCGTAGAGGATCGGCGACGACACGCCTTCGAGCAGCGCCGCGAGCCGCGCCTTGCGCTCGATATTAGGCAATTTGCGGATGTCCTCGCCTCGGTCGATCAGCAAATCGAAGGCGTAATAAGCGAGATTGACACCCTTGCCGTCCTTGAGCGTCGATTGAAGCAGCTGGAAGTCGGGCTTGCCGTCCTTGCCCAACGCGACCGCCTCGCCGTCGATCAGGCAGCCAGCCGGCAGCGATGCCCCGGCCGTGACCAGCGCGCCGAACTTGTCGCTCCAGTCTTTGCCATTGCGGGTCCAGGCGGTCGCGGCCCCGTCGCCAATTGCAACGAGCAGCCGATAGCCGTCATATTTATATTCGTGGAGCCAGCCGCTTCCGCTCGGCACCGCATCGACTAGGGTCGCAAGCTGCGGATCCATGAATTTGGGCGGAGCGAGGGCCGCCGTCTTCTTGCCCCGCTTTCTCTTGCCGCCTCCGCTGGCAATTTCGGCCATGGTCCGGCCGGTGGTGATACTGGTTATCGCGCTGTCGACCAGCGCATCGCCTTCCTCCGGTTGGGCGAATTCGTCAGTGACCTTCTTGAGCATCCACGGTTCGGCCTTTTCCCCGGGCTTCCCTTTCATTCGGAACATCACCCAATCGCCCTTCATTCGCTCGCCCTCGAGGCGAAAATGGAGGTGCCCTTCAGCAATCGTTTTCGACGGGTCCTTGCCCGGCTCGGGAATCCATTTGCCCTGGTCCCACAGCATCACAGTGCCGCCGCCATATTCGCCCTTGGGGATAGTGCCTTCGAAGGTGCCATAATCCAGCGGATGATCCTCGGTGCGCATTGCAAGCCGGTTCTGGCCGGGGTCGAGGCTCGGGCCCTTGGGCACCGCCCAGCTTTTGAGCACGCCGTCGAGTTCGAGCCGAAAGTCCCAGTGCAGGCGCGAGGCCTCGTGCTTTTGGACGACGAAGCGGTCGCCGGCACCTTTGAGCTTGCGGCCCTCGGGCTCAGCGGTCTTCGTGAAATCGCGCTTCTCATTGTAGGTGGCGATGTCGAGCGAGGGCTTGACCATTGGTCAGGCTCGCTTGCGTGCCGCGGCCGCCTTCTTTGCCGGTGCCTTTTTCGTCGCCGGCGTTTTCTTAGCCACAGCGCCGCGTCCACCGCTGTCGATGCTCTTCTTGAGTGCGGCCATCAGATCGACGACGTTGGAGCCGCTTGGAACATCGTCCGACGAGCGGTCCTGGATCACGCGCTTGCCCTTTTTCTTGATCTTCTCGTCGATGAGGCCGCGAAGCGCGTCGATATAGCGGTTCTGAAATTCGGCGGCGTCGAAGTCGCCAGCCTTTTTCTCGATCAGCGCTTCGGCCATGTCGAGCAGGTCGGAATCGGGTTTGGAATCGCTGATCTCGCGGAAATAAGATGCCGCCTTGTTGACCTCATCGGCGTAGCGAAGCGTCTCCAGCACCATCCCGCGCCCGCACGGTTTCAGGCTAACGACATATTCCTGGCCGCGCATCGCCAGCTGACCGATGCCGACCTTCTTGGTCCGCTTGAGCGCGTCGCGAAGGACGACGAAAGCTTCCTCTGCAAGATCGTCGGCTGGGACCACGAAATAGGGTTTGTCATAATAAATCGGGTCGATGTCGCTCATGTCGACGAACTGGGTGAGGTCGAGCGTCTTGCGGCTTTCGAGTTTAACCTTCTCGATCTCTTCAGGGTCGAGCAGGACATATTCGCCCTTCTCGACTTCATAGCCTTTAAGGATATCGTCGCGGTCGACCGGGCCGATCCCGGGCACGACCTTTTCATAGCGGACGCGCTGGCCCGACGGTTCGTGGATCTGGTGAAAGGCGATCGATTTTCCGGCCTTGGTGGCCGGGAAAATTTCTACCGGGATGCTGACCAGCGCAAGCTTGATCTGTCCCCGCCAACTCGGCCGCGCCGCCATAATTCACCTCCGCTTGGGTTTCGCGGGCGATTCAATCACTGTGGCGGAGAGTCGTTCCCTGTTTCAGCGATGCGACGAGCGCCGCGACATCGCCGCCCGTGGCCGCGCAGTCGACGATTGCCGACCCGCAGATGACTCCGGCTGCGCCCGCCGACAGCGCGGCGCGGACATGGCCAGGGCTCGAAATGCCGAAGCCGAACACCGGTGGCGGCGCGCCTGCGGCCCTAAGCCTGTCGATCAGCCCTGAATCGAAGCCCGCCTCTGCATGAGTACCGGTGATCCCGGCGCGGGTGACGCAATACGTATATCCCTCCGACAGCTTGGCGATTTTCTCCAGCGTCGGCTGGGGCGTGTTCGAGGCAGCGATCAGCACCGGTGCGATCCCCGCCGCGCGCATTTCCCCGCACCACGGTTCAGCCTCGAACGCGGGGAGGTCGGCGACTAGCAGGCTGTCGGCCCCCGACTCGGCGGCTCGGCCAAAGAAATGGCCGCGTCCGCGCGCCACGACCAGGTTGGCATAGGTCAGAATCCCGACTGGAATTTCGGGATGTCGGCTCCGGAACCCCGCGATAAGGTCGAAGCAATCGCCGACCCGCACCCCGGCATTGAGTGCGCGGCCAGCGGCGGCCTGTATCACCGGCCCGTCGGCGGCTGGGTCGGAATACGGGATGCCGACTTCGACCATGTCGGCACCGCCCGCGACAAACGAGTCGAGCAGCGCGGCGCTGCATTCCAGATCGGGATCGCCGAGCATCAGGAACGCGCCAAACGCACCCTCCTCACCCAAACGGTCAAACATTGCTGAGTAGCGGGTCATGCCGAGGGCCCAAGCAATTGCTGCGCCTGGGCGACGTCCTTGTCCCCGCGCCCCGACAGTCCGACGAGGAGCACCGAGTCCGGCTCATCCCCGGCCAGCTTGAGTGCATGAGCCAGCGCATGAGCGCTTTCAAACGCGCACAATATGCCTTCTTTCTCGGCCAGCAGCCGGAATGCCGACAGCGCTTCCGCATCGGTAGCGCCAACATAGTCGGCCTGGCCGCTATCCTTGAGATGCGCATGTTCGGGCCCGACAGCAGGATAGTCGAGCCCGGCCGATACCGACCAGCTGTCGGCAATCTGACCGTCATCGTTCTGGAGCACATAGGTTTCCGCGCCGTGGAGAATTCCCGGTCGGCCGCGAAGCAGGGTGGCGCCATGCTCGGCCCCGTCGAGGCCCTTGCCAGCAGCCTCGACCCCGATCAGTCGGACGTCGTCGTCGAGGAAGTCGGAGAACAGACCAATCGCGTTCGATCCGCCCCCGACGCAAGCGATGACCGAGTCGGGCAGCCGGCCGAGCTGGTCGAGGATCTGCGCCCGCGCTTCCTTGCCGATCACGCGCTGGAATTCGCGCACCATTAGCGGGAACGGGTGCGGCCCGGCGGCGGTGCCGAGCAGATAGTGAGTGTCGGCAAAGCTCGCCGACCAGTCGCGCAAAGCTTCGTTAATCGCGTCCTTCAATCCGCGAGCGCCGCTTTCGACCGCCACCACTTCGGCGCCCATCAGCTGCATCCGGAAAACGTTGAGCTCCTGCCGCTCGACATCGTGCGCGCCCATGTAGATTCGCGTCGGAAGGCCGAGCAGCGCTCCAGCGAGCGCAGTTGCGACCCCGTGCTGGCCGGCGCCGGTTTCGGCAATCAAACGAGTCTTGCCCATGCGCCGTGCGAGCAGTGCCTGAGCAAGCACCTGATTGGTCTTGTGCGCCCCGCCGTGAAGCAGATCTTCGCGTTTGAGATAGATAGTACCCGGCAGGTTGCGGCAGCGGGTCAGTGGGGTCGGCCGGCCGGCGTAGTTGGCGAGCAAATCACCCAGTTCCTCGGCGAATGCGAGATCGTTCTGGGCGTCAAGGAACGCGGCTTCGAGCTGCTCCAGCGCGGGCATCAGGATTTCGGGCACATACGCGCCGCCATATCTGCCAAAGCGGCCGCTCAGGCGCATCGCGATGCCTCAGCCCGGCTGGCGGCGCGAAGCGTTTCAAACAGCACCGCAATCTTTTCGGCGGATTTCATGCCCGGGCGTTGATCGACTGCCGAGCCGATGTCGATAGCGTGTGCGCCAAGGTCGCGCGCGGCGCGGGCATTTGCCTGGCCGATGCCCCCGGCGATGATCGCGCGGTCGAGCGCGGAATGATCGGCAATGAGCGACCAGTCGAAGGTCTTGCCGGTCCCTCCGGGGCCGTTGTCGAACACGCTTCGGTCTCCTCCACGGTCGGTCGGGGCCGCTACACCAACGCTGCTCGCGGTCCAAATTTCCACCGTCTGAGGCAGTAACCGGCGAAGTTCGGCAATGTCCGCCGCGCTTTCCGTCCCGTGCAATTGCACCGCGCCAAGATCGAGCACATGCGCGGCATCTGCCACCGCTATATTGGGCGCATCGCGGAACACTCCGACCGGGACGATTCCGCTGCGGCGAGCGAGGGTGGCGAGCGGAGCCGCCTCGTCCAGCCCGATCGCGCGCGGAGTGCCGGGCACTAAGACCAAACCGGCGAAGCTTGCGGGGCGCGCTGCCGCGATGTCGGCAGCGCTGCGCAGCCCGCACAATTTGGTTCGACCGAAGATCATCGCCCGAGCGGTGGTCGCCGGGTCGGCGGTTTTCATCAGCGCGCTCCCGACGAGGAAGCCGTCGACAGTTCGCGCCAGCCGGTCGACATCGGCGCGGGTGCTGATGCCCGATTCGGAAATTACCGCCGAGTCGCCAGCCAACGGAGCGAGCCGCTCGGTCGTTGTCAGGTCGATCGAAAGGTCGCGCAGGTCGCGATTGTTGATCCCGATGAGTCGCGCGCCAAGACCGAGCGCGCGACGCATCTGTGCCTCGTCATGCACTTCGACCAAGGCGTCCATTCCAAGCAGTTCGGCTTCGGCGATCATTGCCCTCGCGGACGCATCTTCTAGCACCGACAGCATCACCAGCACGGCATCGGCGCCGGCGATCCGTGCCTCGGCGACCTGGCGCTGGTCGATGAAGAAATTCTTAGCCAGGATCGGGCCGTCAAACTCGCCGCGGGCAGCGCGCAAATCGGCGAGCGAGCCACCGAAGAAGCGCTCGTCGATGAGCACGCTCAGGGCATCTGCGACCCCGGCATAACCCCGCGCTACCGCCGCCGGATCGGCGCTGGCCGCAATCGCACCCAGGCTCGGCGATGCCTTTTTGACCTCAAGGATGAAGCGCGTGCCGGGTTGGGCAATGGCGGCGCGAAGACTTTTGCGCGTCGGGCTCGCACCCGCGCGCAGGGCGTCGAGCGAGACCCCATCGAACCGCTCGGCAACTTCCTTCGCCTTGTTCTTGACAATCTCGCCAAGCACACCGTCAGCCACGGCTGGCCTCGACGAAGCGATCGAGAATTTTGCCAGCCGCGCCGGTCGCCAACGAATCGGCGGCGAGCGCGACCCCTTCCCTGAGTGTGGGCGCTTTGCCCGCGGTCATCAGCAGGGCGCCGGCGTTGAGCGCAACGATGTCGCGCTCGGCCGGAGTTCCCTTGCCATCGAGCAAGGCGCGCAACCGCGCTCCGTTCTCGGATGCGTCGCCGCCGATGACGACGCTGAGCGGAGCACGCTCGAGTCCTGCATCTTCGGGCGTGATTTCAACTTCCTCCATCTCCCCGTCGCGAAGCCTGATCCCGCGCGTTTCGCCGTGGAGCGCAACTTCATCGGTGCCGCTGCCGTGAACCACCAGCGCCTCGCGCACCCCCATTGCATCAAGGGTCAAGGCGATTCGGCGAAGCATCTTGGGATCGGCAACGCCGAGTAATTGCACCGGCGGCCGAGCTGGGTTCACGCACGGGCCGAGCAGGTTCATCACCGTGCGCACCGACAGCTGACGGCGGACCAGCGCGGCATGTTTCATGCCCGGGTGATAGGCTGGGGCAAAGAGGAAGCAGAAGCCGGTCTCGTCGAGCATCTGCCTCGCCTTAGTAGGCTCGACATCGAGCCTTGCGCCGAGCGCTTCAAGGACGTCGGCCGAACCGCATTTCGAGCTGACACTGCGATTGCCGTGCTTGGCCAGCGGCAGGCCCGCGGCGGCGGCGGCGAAGGCGCTCGCGGTCGAAACGTTGATCATCCCCGAGCCGTCGCCTCCGGTTCCGCAGCAATCGGCGAACAGATAGTCGGGCCGTTCAAACGCGGTCGCAGCGGCCTGGAGCGCGCGCGCTGCGCCAATCATTTCCTCGGCGGTCTCGCCCTTCATCCGAAGCGCGATCAGCATTCCGGCAATCTCGGCCGGCTCGAGCTTTCCAAGCACCAACCGTTCGAACAGATGCTCGCTGTCTTCGATCGGCAAATCCTCGCCGGTCAGCAGTCGCGGGAGCGGATTGGGGACAGGCTGCGATTCCCCTGAATGATCGGCGGGCGCTGGTCGCGAAGGGATCTGAAGCATTAAGAATTTCCTGGATTTATGAGCAAAAAAAAGCCCGCCGTCGGGCGGGCGGGCAATCGATGATCGTTGGTCAACCGATCAATCGCGCCATCGCGCCGCAAGTGCGGAATCTCCCCACCACCATAGGTTGAGGTTCGCGCTCTCGGGGATGGTGACGGTGTTAAACACGGGCCGAATGCTAAGGGGTAATGTAGTCCGCAGTCAAGTTTGGCACGCGATCAAGGAGTTGACTGGGCAAAGGCGGCAATGGCATTGGCTGGCGCGATGCGGGTGTAGCTCAATGGTAGAGCAGAAGCCTTCCAAGCTTACGACGAGGGTTCGATTCCCTTCACCCGCTCCACTTTCCGAAAGTCCGCGAGACCTTTCACGTTCGGAGCGCTGGAGCTAAGCGACGGGCGCCGTTGAGCAGGTCGCAAGACCGTTGAGAACTCGATCGATCATCGCGCTTTCGCCTCTCACCGCCGTTGACAGCCTTGCCCCCCGCCGCCATGTCGCCCGCCTGCCGACAGCTGGACAGGTGGCCGAGTGGTTAAAGGCAGCAGACTGTAAATCTGCCCGCGCAAGCGTACGCTGGTTCGAATCCAGCCCTGTCCACCACATTCCCACAAACAGCAGTAAACCAACGATTTCTGTTGATCGGCGCAAATTTAATTTATGTTATGCGCCGACTCGGGAGTTGAATTGTTATGTCCATGGTACGTTGCGTTTCTCAGTCGGAGTTTTGCAGAGAAGATTTGCCGTTTAGCTGGAATACCAAAACACGCGTGGAACCATAATCGAAACTTTCACGATTGTCATCCGGCCAGCTCGACTGTCTGCGCCTCGTCGCCGAAAATTATTCGTCAAAGGAAATCGCCGGGGAACTGGGCATTTCGTCCCACACCGTCGATCAGCGCATCCGCCAGTCGCTGCATATCCTTGGAGTCGAGCGCCGTTCCCAAGCGGCGTGTATCTCGCCGGACTCGAAAGCCTCTCGCGGCTGCTGAAATAGCAGCCACCACCCGGCTCTCTGATCTGACGGATACCACTTCCGCCGCGTTCGCGCGGGGGAGGAGGAGTAGTCATGCACAAACAGTTGATTGAAAACGCTGCTTTCGAGGTCGCCGCCCAGGTCCGGGCAGTCGAGGAGAGCATCGAAACGGCATTGGTCGAACTCGCCGATCTGCAGTCGAAAATGGTTCATGCGCGAGGCGTGACCAACACCGGCTTCGCCAACAGCCACTCGGCGTTTGAGCAACTCGCCGTGACCACCACGGGCCTGATCGCGGCGCGCGGCGGGATCGCTCATTGCCATGTCGCGCTGGTCGAAGTGCGCAAGGACATTCCCGGGCTTCGTACCGTGGCGTGGGGCGACGAATATGATTGCCCCAAGACAGCCACGCTCGATTTGCGCGTGGTTGCCTGACAACAGGACTTGACCGGACATCGCCAAGGGGTGTCCGGTCAATCATCCAATGACCCGCCTGATCCTCTTCAACCTGTTGCTGTTCGGAACGTGCGGCTATGCATTGTTGCGGGGCACACGAGACGCGCGCTTGGTGGCGATGGTCTGCCTGGTCGCTGCCTTCGCTTCCTACCCGATGGCGTCCTTTTATCGCGGGATTGAAACCAGCGTACTGGTTATCGACGTCCTGGTTCTTCTGGCATTCGTCTATGTGGCGCTGACGTCGAGCCGCTTCTGGCCCTTGTGGATCAGTGGGCTTCAGCTGACGGCCAGCCTTGGTCACGTAATCAAGGCGTTGCAAAGCGACCTTGTGCCGATCGCTTACGCGGTCGCGCTGCGGTACTGGAGCTACCCCGAATTGCTCATTTTGGCACTCGCGGTGTGGCGTAGCCAGAAACGCGCGCGAATCGTGGTCGAACCGCGGACTGTCTAACGCGCTGTTGCATCGGGCTGGCCGAGTGCTCATGGAACGGCCGATGGCACGCAAAAACAAGCACAAGAGCGGCGGCAACCCGGGGCGCCCGCGCCTGTGGGGCCGCCACGCGGTTGCGGCCGCGCTCGACAATCCCAAGCGGCGGTTGCTCAAGGCTTGGGCGACCCGCGAAATCGCCGAATTCATGCAATTCCCGGCTGACGCACAAGTGGTAATGGCCGAAGCCGCCGATCTCGGCCGGCTGGTTCCGGCCGACGCGCCGCACCAGGGGGTGGTGATCGAGGTTGAGCCGCTCGAGGATATCTGGCTGTCCGACATGCTTGCCGATGCCCCCGACAAGGCGATTCTGCTGGTGCTCGACCAGGTCACCGATCCGCATAATGTCGGTGCGATCCTCCGTTCGGCGGCGGCGTTCGGGGCGATCGGGATCGTCACCCAAGACCGCCATTCGCCGACCGAAGGCGGAGCGCTGGCCAAGGCCGCATCGGGCGCGCTCGAACGGGTGCCGTGGGCGCGGGTGGTCAATCTGGCGCGCGCGCTCGACGAAATCGCAGAGGCCGGATTCTGGCGGATTGGGCTTGCCGGAGATGCCGAGACCATGCTTGAGCAGGCGCTTGGGCCGGAGCGGATCGCCCTCGTTTTCGGCGCGGAAGGTCCCGGAATGCGCTCGAACGTGCGCGAACATTGCGACGCGCTGGCCCGTCTGGCGATCAGCGCCGACACCGAAAGCCTCAACGTTTCTAATGCCGCTGCTGTCGCGCTCTACGCCGCCAGCCGTCGCTGATGGTGCGGTCCCGCGACGCGCTTCATTCGAGCCTCGATGCGCTGGCGCGGTGCGAGCCCGCCTTCGCCGCAGTGATGGCGGAGAAAGGCCGCCCCGAGCCGCGCTTTAGCGACCCAGGAGTCGATACCCTGCTTCGGACCATCGTCGGCCAGCAGGTCAGTGTCGCCGCAGCGCGATCGATGTGGGCGAAGCTGAACGCCAAGTTTGGCCAGCCAGTCGATCTGGAGGCCCTCAATTCAGCAAGCGACGAAGCCCTTCGCGAAGCGGGGCTCTCGCGGCAAAAAGCCGGTTATGCGCGAAGCCTTGCGAGCCTGGTCCTGACCGGCGAACTCGACCTCTCGAAGCTCCCCGATGACGATGAGGAAGCAATCGAATTGCTGACCCGGATCAAGGGCGTCGGACGGTGGTCGGCGGAAATCTATTTGCTGTTCGCTGAAGGACGCGCCGATGTCTTTCCAGCCGGCGACCTCGCCGTCCAGGTCGAACTCGGGCGGCTGCTCGCCTATCCCGAACGGCCGAGCGAAAAGCAGGTTCGCGACCGGGCCGAGGCGTGGCGTCCTCACCGCGGGGCAGCGGCAGTGCTTGCCTGGCACAGTTACAATTCGACCGGCACAGCGCTTTAATTGGCGACCGGAAGCCAGACCGCGCTTGGAGTTGAACCCCCATGCGCGACCTTGATCACTGCCTTTTTATAATCGGCCGGCGTGGCGAAGAAAATATTTGGCACGAAGCTTTGCGGGTTGCGGTCGTAGAGCGGGAACAGCGTCGATTGGACCTGGATCGCGATCCGGTGGCCGGGCAGGAACATATGATCGACATTGGGCAGGTCGAACTGGAAGCGGTAGGGCATGCCAGCCTTGAGCGCGTGGGGCTTGGCGAAATCATCGACGTAACGGCCACGAAAAATCTCGATCCCGATCGGCAGCTGGAACCCGGCCATCGACGGCTTTGATCCTTGCGAAGCTGCCTCTGGAATGTCGTTTGGATAGACATCGATCAGTTTGACCACGACATCTGTGTCGCTGCCGCTGGTCGACAGGAAAATGTCGGCCTTGGGCGCGCCCATGATGTGCAGCGGTGCGCTCAAGGTCGGGCCGCTGAACGTGAGAACATCGGTGCGCCCGTCGACGAAGCGCTGGTCGTGGACAAGCCAAGAATGCCATTGCTCGCTATCGTCCAAATTGATTGGCCGGGGCAGGAACGGCACCGGCGCCGCGGGATCGGAGACATAATCGTCGGTTCCCGCACTGGCCGCCGGCCGGAACGAGGCAGTGCGGCCGCCATTTAGATAATACGGGGTGGAATTAGCGACCGGCCAGCGGCTCGACACGGCCCATTTATTGACCCCGGTCGTATAGGTCAGCACGGGCGGAGTGTGAGGGTCGGGCGCCCCCTTCAAATGATGGTCAAGGAACGGCTTAAGCCATTTCTGCCGCCATTCGAGAGCGGTGTCGCCGGTAAAGGTCAGATCGCCAAGTTTATAGCCGTAATGATTGGCTCCGGAATGACGCCACGGCCCGATGACCAGACTGACCATATCGTTACCGACGTCTTTCGGCTCTAGCGCTCGATAAACCGCCGGACCGCCGTAGCTATCTTCCTGGTCCCACTGTCCGACTTCGATCATCGTCGGCACGGTCAGCGGCCGTGCTCCGAGCAATTTGTCGACCGCCTGAAGGCGCCAGAAATCCGTGTAGGCGGGGTTTTGCATCAGCTTCTGAACGAAGGGCACGTCGGTGATGCGGTACTTGGCGGCGTAAGCCCCCATTGATCCCGCCTCGAGATACCGGGTGTAGTCGTCGCCCGCACCATGCGGGATGACCGCGCCCGAATCGGCCTTGCCGGTGCTTTGGCCGAGAGCGAAGTCGAACCCACTGACTCGGAACGCGCCGTTGTGGAACCAGTCGTCGCCGATCCAGCCATCGACCATCGGGCTTTGCGGGACCGCGGCCTTGAGCGCCGGATGCGGGTTGATCTCCGCCATCAGAGTGGTGAAGCCAAGGTAGGAAGAGCCGATGATCCCGACCTTGCCGCTGGCTTCCGGTATGTTTTTGACCAGCCAGTCGATGGAGTCATACGCGTCGGTCGATTCGTCTATTCCGGTCGGGTTGAGCGGTCCCGACAATGGGCGGTTCATGACGAATTCGCCCTCCGATCGGTGCAGTCCGCGGATGTCCTGATAAACGATGATGTAATTGTCCTCGGCGAATTCGGCGACCATCGCCGGCAGAATGTCGACGATCCGCTGGCTCGAATTGCGGTGGGTTGAGGAGTGCGCGTCATAGGGATTGCGCTGGAGCAGGATCGGCGCGCCGGTTGTGCCCTTTTTCATCACCATCACGGTGTAGAGCTTGGTCCCGTCGCGCATCGGCACCATCGCTTCGCGGCGAATAAAATCGGCCGCCGGAAGCACCTCGTCGTAGGGCGCGGCCACGTCCGGGGTCATTGGGGTCACCGGCGCAGGCGCCTGGGCCGGTAGGGACGTGCTGGCGAGTGCGCTAAGCGCAGTGGCAGTCAGGAACATCGGGCGCATGGTCGATCCTTTTGTTTGGATTATTTCAGTCATTGCCGAAGCGCTTCGGAGAGCGGGCGCTGGCCAAGAGTGCGAAATTCCCGGCCCGCCATGTCGAGCCGGAAGGGCGCAAGCTTTTCGCCATCGGTCGCCCGGCCGAGAATGAAGGCAGCGGACGTCTGTCCTTCGCCATTGGCCCAGCGATAGAGCGCGTTGAAACCGACCAAAGGCACGAACAGCTTGCGCCCGCCGACTTCATATTCACGCACTTGCTCGCGCGGGGTGACGATGCGATTGCGGATGACCATCGTCTTGAGCGGCGGCAGCGACACTGCCCGCTCCCCCGCAGCAACCGGATTGGCGTAGAATTGCTGGAGCGCCTCGCCCTGTTCCGCGCCGGCGTTGAAATAGCTCGCTTCGACGAGAATCTCGCGCGCTGGTGAGCTTCCCGAATTCAGCAGCGCAAGCTCAAACTCGATCGTCACATTATTGTAGTCGATCGTGCACCGGGTCGGCTGGAAGGAGAGTTCCAGCCACGGCCTGAGGCGCGTCGAGACTACGCCGACTGGATCAGGCCTGGGCGCGACCGGCGACCTCGGCGGAACGAGCGGCAACGGTGCAGGACGGGGTTCTGGAACCGAAACGGTAGCGGCATCGCCTGAATCCGGTCCGACACCGCCAGCCAAAGCCACGCGCTGACGCTGGCGGAAGAGGTAAATTCCGGCGCCTCCCAAGAGCGCAGCCGCGGCCATCAGCCAAGGCCAGGGAATATTATTGGCGGAAGGTGGCGGTGGACTGCGAACCCCCGAAGGCACCGGAAGGTCGACGACTGGTGGTAACTCGACGGGCACCGGGGAGGAAGCGGCGAGCTCGGGAATTGCGGGTTCGGGCCTGTTCCGTGCTGTACGCTCGGCGGACCGGAACTCAGGCTTCAGCGTGCGGCTCGGCGTTGCCGCGGGCGCTGGAACTAGCGGGCTTGGTGCCGGGCCGGTTGCGGGACGGTCCGTTGGCGCGCGGGTAGTCGGCGGTGGCGGGCTGGGCAGCGGCTCGGCCCGGCGAGTTATCGTTCCCTGGAGGTTAAAATCCTGAAGCTCGCGCGGGCCAACGCTGTCATTGGTGGTCGAAGTGGCCGGCTGTTGCGGCTGTTCTTGAGCGCGTACCGGCGCCGCCGCGAGCACCAGCCCGGCCAGAAGAATTGCAATGCCCGAGCGGAATTTCGCCGTCATCATCCTGTACTTTGTGCTGGTGGACCGCGCGTCATGACGGCGCCCGTGTCGCCCAATGCCGTTCAAACGGGCTGACTTCAAGCACAGGCTTGATGAACCCAAGCATCCGGCGTCCTAACGAGCATCAACCAGCAGTAGCTCGATATCCTCTTCAGCCCCGATCCGAAGTAGCGCCTCGCCGGTGATCGCAATGCCGTCGCCACCGTGCGCCGCCACGCCATTGACCAGCGCCCGGACGCTTGAAACGAGGTAGAGGTGGCGCTCGGGGTCGGCCACATGGTCGATCGAAGTGCTCGGGCTGAGCGTGGCGCCGAAAATCCGCGCGTCGGCGTTAATGGTCAGCGCGCCGTCATTGTTCGCCCCGCTCGCAAGCAACTGGAAGGCGCCATCGCGATCCTTCTTGGGGAATGGCATCGCGCCCCACGCCGGCGGCGTGCCCGGCCGGTCGCTCTCGATCCAGATCTGGTAGAGCGTCGTCTCCTCTTCCTCGAGATTGAATTCGGAGTGGGTGACCCCGGTACCGGCGCTCATCACCTGGACATCGCCGGCGACCGTACGGCCGGTGTTGCCGAGCGAATCCTGATGGGTGATGGCGCCCGTTCGGACGTAAGTCACGATTTCCATGTCGCGGTGGGGATGCGGTGGGAAACCGCTGTTGGCTGCGATTCGGTCGTCGTTCCACACCCGAATCCGGCCCCAGCCCATGCGCTCGGGATCGCGATAATCGGCAAAGCTGAAATGGTGGCGGGCGTCGAGCCAGCCATGGTCGGCATGGCCGAGCGAAGTGAAAGAACGGACGTCGATCATGGTTGGAGATGTGGGCGCTGCGTGGGCCGTTTTTAAGAGGGCATCGTGACGGCCGCCGCCATTGCCGCTAGTCGGTGGCAATGACGACCAATCCCCTCCCGCCCAGCCGAATCTTCCCGAGCTCCAAGGTCGACGCCCGCTCCGCCGAGCATGTGCCGTCGATCCCGCAGACCGAGAGCGACGCCTACAAGCTCGCCTTCCAGGACACCGACTTCCTGC
>JBDSRE010000042.1:0-12175 GCA_039929465.1 Sphingomicrobium sp.
CCGGCGCGGGTCTCGATGCGGATGACGTGCGGCGCGGTTCCGGCGTCGGCGGCCTGGACCGCGGCGATATATTTAAAGCTGTGCCCGGGCACGACGCGGTCGTCGGTATCGGCGGTGACCGCGATCATTGGCGGATAAGCCCTGCCGCTCTTGACGTTGTGATAGGGCGAATACGCGTAAAGCGCGCGAAAATCGGCCTCCTTGGCGGGATAGCCGTAATCCTCGACCCAGAAGCGACCGGCGGTGAATTGGTCGAAGCGCAACATATCCATCACTCCGACTCCGGGGCTGACCGCGTCGAACAGATCGGGGCGCTGGTTGGTGACCGCGCCGATTAGCAACCCACCGTTAGAGCGCCCGATCGCCGACAGTCCTTTGGGCGTACTGATACCGCTGGACTTCAGATATTCGGCGGCGGCGATGAAATCGTCGAACACATTCTGCTTGTTTGCGCGCCGGCCGCCATCATGCCAGGCATTGCCATATTCGCCGCCGCCGCGAAGATTGGCGACGACGAAGGTGCCGCCCCTTTCGACCCAGGCGATATTGGCCGGCGAAAATCCCGGAGTGAGCGAGATGTTGAACCCTCCATAACCGTAGAGCATGGTCGGCGCAGGGCCGGTCGAACCCTTCTTGCGGACAACGAACATCGGCACTTTAGTGCCGTCTTTGGAGGTGTAGAAGCGCTGCTCGACGCCGATCGTGTTGGGATCGAAAGTCAGCTTTGGCGCGGCCCATTCTCTCGTCGCTCCGGTGGCGGTCTCATAGCGGTAGATCGTCGCCGGGCGGTTGTAGCTGGTGAACGAGAAAAAGGTTTCGGAATCGTCGTCACGTCCGCCGAACCCGCCGACGGTGCCAATCCCGGGAAGCGCGACCGTGCTCAGCATTGTGCCGTCGAGGGCATGGATCCGCGCTTCGCTTTTGGCATCGACGAGATAGGTGGTGACCAGCTTGTGGCCGATCAGGCTGGTACCATCGAGCGTCTGTTTACCCTCGGCGATGACCGTTTGCGGAACGATCGCCGATGCCGCGACATCGACCGCCATGATTTGTTTGAGCGGCGCGTCTTTGTCGGTCTGAAAGTAAAAGCGGCTGCCCTCGTTGCCGACTCCAGTCCATTGATTCTTGAGGCCAGTGAAGATCGCTTGCGGCGCCGCGCCCTTTTTCTTCAGGTCAACGATGTGAATGTCATTCTCGTCGCCCGCCTCACTGGTCGAAATGACGAGATATCGGCCGTCTTCGGTCAAATCGGCGAAGTGCAGCAGCTTGGGCTGCTTGGGTGTCGAATAGATCAGCCGGTCGGCGCTTTGCGACGTCCCCAGCGAATGAAAATAAATCCGGTGATCGAGGGTCGATTGCTGGAAGGTCTTGCCGTCGGCAGGGGCTGGGAAACGCGAATAATAGAAGCCTTTGCCGTCCTTGGCCCAACTCACCGAGCCCGAGTATTTAAGCCATTTGAGCTCATCCGCGCGGATCGTCCCGGTGGCCATGTCCAAGACTTTGAGCGTGCGCCAGTCGGTGCCGCCGTCCTGGACCGAATACGCGAGCGTCTTGCCATCCTCGCTCGGGGTCCATTCTGCGAGCGCCGTAGCGCCGTCCACCGACCAGCCATTGGGGTCGATCAGCACCCGACCGGCGCCGTCGAGCGAGTCGCGCACGAACAATACTGACTGGTTCTGCAGGCCGGAATTATGGGTATAGAAATATTGCCCGCCGCGCTTCACCGGCAGGCCGAAGCGCTCGTAATCGAACAACGCGGTCATGCGCTTCTTGAACGGCTCGCGCAGCGGCAGGGTGTTGAGCACCGAGTTAGTGACCTCATTCTCCGCCGCGACCCAGGCCGCGACCTCGGGGTCGGTGCGCACATCATTTTCGAGCCAGCGATGGGGGTCGGCGACCGCAACACCGAACTGGGTCTCGACGACATCGCCGCGCTTGGCCTGGGGATAGGCGATCGGCGCTAGTGCGGCCGGGGCTGACGAAGGCATTTCAGCAGCCATGGCGTCGGGCGGCGCGAGCGCGGAGGGAAGTGGAGGGTTCATCGCACAGGCACTGGTCAACAAGGTGACTGCAATCAAGCTCCGGCGCATCGACTTCTCCCTCAAGCGCGCAAAAACAAAGGCGCGGCTGCATGGGTAGCAGCCGCGCCTGTGATTTCAATCGCAGCGAAGCGCGCTCAGGCGTCTTCGAACTGGTCCTCGTCGGTCATCACCGGGCCCGAATCCTGGCCCTTGGCAGCGACATCGCGGTCGACGAATTCGATGATCGCGATCTGCGCCGCGTCGGACATCCGGATTCCGGCCTTGACCACCCGCGTATAGCCGCCGCTGCGGTCGGCGTAGCGCTCGGCGATGACGTCGAACAATTTGATCAGCTGAGTATCGTCCATCAACCGCGACTGGGCGAGGCGGCGGTTAGACAGCCCACCCTTCTTGGCCAGGGTCACCAACTTCTCGACATAGGGGCGAAGCTCTTTCGCCTTGGCGAGCGTGGTGGTGATCTGCTCATGCTTGATCAGCGCGGCCGACATGTTGCGGAACAGGGCCGTTCTGTGGCTCGAGGTGCGTTGAAGCTTACGATGGCCAACACGATGCCGCATGGTGCAATCCTTTCGTTCGTCGGGAGCCCGTGTGAGGTAGCTCCGGCCAGGCGGACTTGATGGGAGCCGCCCCAATTCCCGTGCTTTCGCGAAGCCGCGCCCTCAAGCGGAAATGGGCGTGGAAGTCAACCGCTGGAGCGGCCGCGCCAACTCGACGCTGCAAGCTTTCGAACCAGCGGGGACAACCCGCGGTGGCTTGAGCGGTGATAGGTCGATTCGTCGCCCAGCTCCCCGCACAGCCGACGATGCGCCTCGCCCAGCGCGTGATACGGCAAGCCGGGAAGAAGGTGGTGGAGCCCATGATAGCGCAGCCCGACTGGCGCCCACAGCGCGGGCATCGTTGCCGGCGGGGGCACGTTGACGCTGTCGAGATATTGCGCGGTGACCGACATCGGCTCGCCGTCATTTTCCCACAGATGTGCGACTAAAGTGCGAATCTGGTTGAGGAACATCACCCCCGAGGCAACGCCCAAAAAGATCAGGAACGCGCGCAGCGGCACGACCCCAGCCGCGACCAGCGCCAGCAGCGTGATTGCCCAGATGCTGCACGCCGTCTCCATCCACTGCCACTCGCGCGCGAACCGGCCCTCAGGCATCGGGCGGCGGAATTGCGGGTTGATCTGAAGCCCCGAATAACGCTCGACGACCACCTTGCGCAGCTTGGGCGAAACCAACGATAGCGGTGCCAACAGCGCATATCGAACGAACAATCCCACCGGAGCTAGCAGGGCGGCGATGACGAACAGTGGCAAGGTCCACGGCTTCATCAGCGCCAGCGGCAGATATTCCGGGTCCATCGCGGTCCCGTAATAGGTCTTGCCGTGATGCTGGTTATGGACCCCTTCGTACATGAAGCTTGGCACTAGCAGCGGAACCCCGACGATCAGGTTCCAGACCAGCCGGAAGCCCTTGAGCGCGCCCTTTTTGATATGGGTCAATTCGTGGATGAAGCTGCCCGCGCGATACAGTGCGAGGACCGCGATCAGCCCCGCGCCGAGCGCCAGCGCCGATGGCCGCACGAGCATCGCCGCGAACAAGGCCACATAGCCCGTCAGCGCGCTTGCGATGAGGTCCGCCCAGTAAATCCGCGCCACCGGCTGATTGAGGTCGCGGGTCAGGTTGGCGGCGGCCTTGATCATCGCCTTGTCGTCAGCATCGGGCGCAGCCGTCCGCTGCGGCGGTGCCGTAGGGGTGCGTTGACGCGCTTGGATCGCCGTCTCGGTCATAAGCTTTTGCGGTTGCTCGCCTTTGAGCCAAGATAGTGGCGGGAGTTGGGCGGAACAATGTCCGTCGCCCCTGAATGCCGTTCGTCCTGAGCGACGGCGCGACGCGCCGAAGTCGAAGGGCGTGTAGCGATCGCTCGGACTAAACGCTCTTCGACCACGCTCAGGGCGAACGTATCTTGGGGAATCATCGCTCAGGCTGAACGAGGCTGGTGCTCCCGAATGTGAAACGCTAGCGATCTACCATGAGTGCGCCTCTCACCATCCGGCCCGTCGCCACCAAGGCCGACCGCAAGGCTTTCGTCGATTTCGCCTGGGACGTTTACAAGGACGATCCTGCCTGGGTCCCGCCGCTCAAGGACGAGGTCCATGGCCTCATCACACCGGGCAAGAATCCGTGGTTCGAACATGCTCGCGCCCAGCTGTGGCTTGCCGAACGCGGCGGAGAGATTGTCGGCCGGATCAGCGCCCAGGTCGATGAACTGGTCCAGGAGCATATGGCGCCGGGAACCGGCCAATGGGGAATGTTCGAGGCGCTCGACAGCGAGGCCGCGGCGGCGCTGATCGCGACTGCCGAGCACTGGCTCCGCGAGCAGGACATGGCGACATCGCTGGGGCCGATCAGTCTTTCGATCTGGGACGAGCCAGGCCTCGAAATTGAGGGCAATGACGAGGCCCCGACGGTGATGATGGGCCACCATCTTCCCGAATATCAAGCTTGGATCGAGGCGGCGGGTTACAAGAAGGCCAAAGACCTGCTCACATACGGCGTCGATATTTCCAACTGGAGTGACCCGCTTATCGACCGCCTCATCACCGCCGGTGAGCGAAACACGCGGATCCGTATCCGCACCGTCGACAAGTCGAACTTCGCTGCGGAAGCGCAGATCATCCTCGGCTTGCTCAACGATGCCTGGTCGGACAATTGGGGGTTCGTTCCCTTGACCCCGGCGGAAATCGCTTACGCCGGCAAGAAAATGAAGCCGATCATCTTCGAGGAGCTGGTGCGGATCGCCGAATATGACGGTCAGCCGATCGCTTTCATGCTGACCCTGCCCGACATCAACGAGCTGACCCGCGACCTTAATGGCGAGCTGTTCCCGTTCGGCTTCGTCAAATTGCTGTGGCGGCTGCGCAAGCCCAAGGTGCGGCGCCTGCGGGTGCCGCTGATGGGAGTCGCCAAGGCGTTTCATCACACCCGCTTGGCGACCCAGCTGGCTTTTATGATGATCGAATATGTCCGCCGCGACGGGACCACCAAATATGGCGCGACTTACGGCGAGTTCGGCTGGATTCTCGAGGACAACAAGGGAATGTTGTCGATCGCCCAGCTGCCGGGCGCGGCCATCAACCACCGCTATAGGATTTACACCAAGGCGCTCTAGTTCAACGCAGCTCCACCCACGTCGGCGCGTGGTCGCTGGCCTTTTCTTCCCCCCGCACCCACCGATCGACACCCGCTCCGGTGAGCCTGTCCACCGCTTCCGGCGAGCACAGCAGATGATCGATTCGGAACCCCGCGTCGCGCTGCCAGCAGCCAGCGGTGTAATCCCAGAAGGTGTACAGCTTGGGGTCGTCGGGGTGGAGCGCGCGCAAGGAATCGGTCCATCCCTGCGCCACGATCCGCCTCCAAGCAGCACGGGTTTCGGGCTGGAGCAGCGCATCATGCTGCACCGCTTTGGCCGAAAAGACATCGCGGTCCTCGGGGACGACGTTCCAGTCGCCGGCAAGCACAACCGGCCGTTCAAGCGCGAGCAGTGTTTGAGCATGCTCGCACATCCGCTCCATCCAGCGCAATTTATAGTCGAACTTGTCGGTCCCCACAGGATTGCCGTTGGGAAGGTAGATCGAGCCGATAATCAGTCTGTCCACTTGGGCCTCGATATAGCGGCTGTGGCTGTCGTCGGGATCGCCGGGAAGGCCGACCATGCGCAGCTCGGGCGGCTTGCCCCGGGCGAGGATCGCAACCCCGTTGAAACCCTTCTGGCCGTGCCAGACCGCGCCATAACCGGCGCCTTCGATGTCGGCGATCGGCAGGCTGTCATCGGCGCACTTCAGTTCCTGCAGGCAGGCCACATCGGGCTGCTCACGAGCCAGCCATTCGAGCAGGCGCGGGAGCCGGGCGCGGATGCCATTGACGTTGTAAGTGGCGATTTTCATGGTCAGGCGTCTAAACCGCTCGGTGCCTGACGCAACCAATCCGTTCGTCCTGAACGGAGCGAAGCGAAGTCGAAGGGCGTATCACACCCGGTCTCAACAACGCCCTTCGGCTTCGCTGCAGACGAACGGCAAGCAGTCCGCTAAACCGAGAAACTCGAGCCGCAGCCGCAGCCGCTGGCGGCATTGGGGTTGGTAACTTTGAACGCGGCGCCGCCCAAATCCTCGACAAAATCAACTGCCGAGCCCTTGACCAGCTCGAGGCTTATCGGGTCCACGATCAGGCGGACACCGTCGGTCTCGGCCACGGCGTCATCGCCCTCCGCACCTTCGGCCAATTCGAACGTGTAGGTGAAACCGGCGCAGCCGCCGCCATCGACCGCGAGGCGCAGGATCGCCGGCTTGTGCTGACGCTGCGCAATCCACTCGACCCGGCGCGCGGCATTGGTCGTCAATTGGATGAGGGGCTGTTCCACCGTCCCAAGATAGGGGGCGCTGCCGCTTTCGGCAATATTAGCGCTTGGTGCCGGTGGGTCCACCAAGGGCAAGCGATTCCATCGGCGCGGCGCCTGAGCGACGCTGCATCGCAAGGACATAATCGGTCGATTTCATGAACGGGATCGGATTGACCGCGCGTCCATCGATGCGGACTTCATAATGAAGGTGGTTGCCGGTCGAGCGGCCGGTTGAGCCCATGCGCCCGATCAACTGGCCGCGGGTGATGTGAGCACCGTCGGCAACAATGATCGCCGACATGTGGCCGTAGCGGGTGGTAATTCCGCGGCCGTGGTCGATCTCGACCAGATTGCCGTAGCCGCCGCTATTCCAGCCGGCGCGAAGCACGGTTCCGTCGGCGGTCGCGTAAATCGGGGTTCCGGCCGGGCCGGCGAGGTCGATACCCGGGTGCATCGCCGCGCCCGAATGGAACGGATCGGAACGCACCCCGAAGCCGCTGGTGAACGACACCTCGGTCTTAATCGGCTTTTCCGAAGGAATCGCGATAACTCCGTCCTGAAGCTGGTCGAGTTTCTTCCAGTTGTTGAACAGTGCCTTGAAGGTCGGATTGCCGGCCTTTTCGAACGGTCCGCCAACGCCTTCATTGCTGCCAACACGCGCTGGGCTAATGCCAAGCCGCTTGAGTTCGGCGGTAGTGACTTTGTAGCGCACGTCGAGTGCCTCGGCGACCAAAGCCGCTTGCTCCATCTGCTGCTGCTCGATCCGGGCCAACGGACCTTCATTGACGATCCGACCTTCAAACCCGGCCTGTGCGACCAGCGAGGGGTTAATCCGGTGACCGCTGAGCGCGGCTTCAATCAGCTCCTGGCGCTGCTCGATCTGGCGGGCGCGGGCTTCGGTCGCCGACGACAGACCGCCGCTGACCATCCGCGTGGTTGCAAAACCGGCCCAGCCGACAAGCGCAACAATAAGGATGAAAAACAGCGCCTGGATCGGTGCCGACAGGCGGAAGCGGCGCAGTCGGGAGCCGTCATGGATGAACAAGTCGCGATCGCGAAATAATGCCGAATTGGTGGCCAAAACCTGAGACGTCATTCAATCCCCGCTTCAATCCGCGACGCTGCGGCCGGTTCGGCGCAATGCCAGTGATTCCCTCTTGAAGAGCTCCCCAGCTCCCCCGGCCGAACCGCGGACAATATCCGGGCCAGCGAAGAATGGGTCTTGGCGGGGGATGGTTAAGAAGTTCAACCCAAGGTTCCGTCAGTCGGGATGAGTCGTCTACCTCATGCGGTGAACCGATTGGAACGCCGCGAAACCTTGCCCCAGATCAAGATCAATCGACGGGAAAGCCATCAGATTCAATGCGTTGTCCGTTTCATTCAGCAACTCGTCGCGAATCGCTTCCAATGCTGCAGTGCAGCGACTAGGGCATCGGACGGGCCACGCCGTCCCAACGCGGCGCGTGCTCTCTGGGAGGAGAGTCTTGTGAATGAAGGTAAACCGGCGCTTCCCCAGCGCCCATATTTCTCGTCCGGTCCCTGCGCCAAGCCGCCGGGCTGGTCGCCGCAAAAACTGCAGACCGACAGTCTCGGCCGTTCGCACCGTTCGCCCCTGGGAAAACAACGCCTGGCGTATTGCATCGACTTGATGCGGGACTGTCTGGAGCTTCCCGATTCGCACCTTATCGGTATCGTCCCCGGCTCCGACACCGGGGCGTTCGAGCTGGCAATGTGGGCGATGCTGGGCGCACGTCCGGTGACGGCGCTGGCGTGGGAGAGTTTCGGCGAGGGCTGGGTGACCGACGCGGTCAAGCAGCTGAAGTTGGACCCGACGGTCATCCGAGCAGAGTATGGGGAGCTTCCCGAACTTGGTCAGGTGGATTGGTCGAACGACGTCCTGTTTACTTGGAACGGCACCACGTCGGGCGTTCGGGTCCCCGACGGCGAGTGGATCGCAAAGGACCGTGACGGGCTGAGCTTCGCCGACTCCACCAGTGCGGTATTCGCTTACGAAATCCCGTGGGACAAGATCGATGTCGCCACGTTCAGCTGGCAAAAGGCGCTTGGCGGAGAGGGCGCGCACGGGGTCCTCATCCTCGGCCCGCGCGCGGTCGAACGACTTGAACGCTTCACCCCCGACCGCCCGCTGCCAAAGCTGTTTCGTCTGGTGATTCCTGGTGCCCGCATGCCTGGAGGCGGGGAGAAAGGTGACGGCACGATCAACCACGGCATATTCAAGGGCGAGACCGTCAACACCCCATCGATGCTCGCCGTCGAGGACGCGATTTTTGCGCTCGAATGGGCGAAGTCGGTTGGCGGACTTTCCGGGACCATTGCCCGGACCGAGGCCAATGCCGCCGCGCTCGACCGCATCGTCAAGGCGCGCAACTGGCTGTCCTACCTCGCCGCCGACCCCGCCAGCCGGTCAAAGACCAGCGTCTGCCTCAATGTCGTGGGGGCGGGCTCGGACGAGATCAAGGCAATGACCAAATTGCTCGAGGCCGAAGGAGCAGCCTTCGACATCGCTGGCTACCGCGATGCCCCGCCGGGCCTGCGCATCTGGTGCGGGCCGACCGTGGATGCAGCCGATATTGAAGCGCTCGGGCCGTGGTTCGATTGGGCTTGGGAGCAAACTCGATGACCGACCGAATGAAAGTCCTCATTGCCGACAAGATGGACCCGGGGGCGGCCGCCTTGTTCCGCGAACGCGGGGTTACGGTTGACGAGAAACCTGGCCTCACCCCTGACGAGCTGGCCGCGATCATTGGCGATTATGACGGCATTGCGGTGCGCAGTTCGACGCGGGTCACAGCGTCGGTGATGGACGCCGGAAAGTCGCGCCTCAAAGTCATCGGACGAGCCGGGATCGGGGTCGACACGATCGACGTGCCGGCCGCCTCGGCGCGCGGGATCGTGGTCATGAACACACCGTTCGGCAATTCGATCACCACCGCCGAACATGCCATTGCAATGCTGTTCGCTTTGGCCCGCGAAATCCCCCAGGCCGATGCCTCGACGCAGAGCGGAAAGTGGGAAAAGAACCGCTTCATGGGGGTCGAATTGTCGGGCAAGACCCTGGGCCTGATCGGCTGCGGCAATATCGGATCGATCGTCGCCGACCGCGCCCACGGCCTCAAGATGAAGGTCGTCGCTTTCGATCCCTTCCTCAGCCCCGAACGAGCACTCGAGCTTGGAGTCGACAAGGCCGAGCTCGACGATTTGCTCGCCCGCGCGGACTTCATCACTCTCCACACCCCACTGACCGACCAGACCCGCGGCATCTTGTCGCGCGAGGCATTGGCCAAGACCAAGCGCGGGGTTAGGATCGTCAATTGCGCCCGCGGTGGGCTGATCGACGAGGCGGCCCTGAAGGACGCGCTGGGTAGCGGCCAGGTTGCCGGCGCCGCCCTCGATGTCTTCGCTGAGGAGCCGGCGCGCGACAACCCGTTGTTCGGCACTCCGGGCCTGATCTGCACCCCGCACCTTGGAGCCTCGACCACCGAGGCGCAGGTCAATGTCGCGCTCCAGATCGCTGAGCAGATGAGCGACTTCCTGCTCCTCGGCGGGATCACCAACGCCGTCAACGTACCCTCGCTGACCGCCGAGGAAGCGCCGCGCCTCAAGCCCTATATGGCACTCGCAGAAAAGCTCGGCCGACTGGTCGGACAGATTGGCGGCGGCGACATCCGCTCGATCGACGTCGAGGTCGAGGGCGCAGCGGCTGAACTTAACATCAAGCCGATTACCGGCGCGGTGCTGGCGGGGGCGATGTCGAGCTGGTCGGACAGCGTCAACATGGTCAACGCACCCTATCTGGCGAAGGAGCGCGGGCTCGACGTTCGCGAAATCCGCAATACCCAGGAGGGCGATTATCATACGCTGGTTGCGGTGACCGCTGGCACCGACAACGGCCCGCTTCGGGTCGAGGGCAGCCTGTTCGGCAATCGTGCCCCGCGCCTGGTCAAGATTTTCGGAATCCCGGTCGAGGCCGAGCTCACCGGCCAGATGATCTACATCGTCAACAGCGATGAGCCCGGCTTCATCGGCGCGCTCGGCACCACCTTGGGGGAAAGCAAGATCAACATCGCCACCTTCAACCTCGGCCGCCGCGATGCCGGCGGCGAGGCGGTTGCGTTGGTCGCGGTCGACGATCCGATCACGCCCGAGGTCGCGTCACGGCTGGCCGCGATCCCCGGCGTACGCGAAGTCGTGCCGCTGAGCTTCTAGCAGGTCCCCGCAAGGAAACGGTCGACCTCGGCGGTAGCAAAATCACCGTCCTCACCCAGTCCTCGGTTGAGGCTGGAATGGCTTTCTCCTGACACCACAACGACTTTGGAATCTGCTCCGGCCGATCGCAGTGCGGTCGCCAGCCCGTCCGATTGCGCGCGCGAATCCCTGCGCCGCTCGATCGGCAGAATGAGCCAGCGCAAGGCGTTGGGCGCGGCGACGTGGGCCATCGGCGAGAGCCGCTTCTGCCGCGCGGGATCGGGGCCGAAGACGGCGTCGTACATCGCGCTCACCTGATTATCGCTGCGGTGCATTTGCGCGGCGACTTCATAACCCGCGCCGTCGAGGAGGATGACGCCCTCAATCGCGCTCATCGGCACGCCGGCGGCGCGCAGATATTGCGGATCGGTCCCAACCAGCGCGGCTAGATGCGCCCCGGCGCTATGGCCCATCAGCACGATTCTGTCGGGGTCGATCCCGGTAGCGGCGGAATCGGCCCGCAAACGCGCGATTGCAGCGGCGATGTCGGCAGCCTGGTTTTCGACGGTCGCGTTGGGCACCAGCCGGTAATTGGTCGAAGCGAAGGCCCATCCCTTGGCATTGATATGCGCTGCCTTGACACCGGCGCCGGACCGCTTGTCGCCGATCATCCAACCGCCGCCGTGGATGAACAGGAGCAGCGGGGCGGGCGTGCCCGAAGCCGGGACGACGAGGTCGATCCTCTGCTTGGGATCGGCGCCGTAAGCGATCTCGCGAGTCCCGGGCAGCGGACCCGCAGAACCGGCGGCGCGCTCGGAAACCGCCGTCCGACAGCGATCGCTGAGCTTGGGCAACGTCGTTCGCAAGCATGATCGCAAGCCGCCCGCAGTGCCCTTGCACAGCGCGGCAATTTCCTGCCGGCAATCGGATGACAGCGGCTCCCGCTGCTGCGCCATCGCCGCAGTGGCGCTGATCACGGCAATCGCCGCTAGTCCAAACCATCTACTCATCGAGCCGGCTCTTTCCATCGAACTTCCGTTGGCCCTTTTAACCATCGGCGTTCTGAACTGCGGCTGAGCGGGCGCGCTGAACCCTCGAACAAAAAAAGGGCGCCCCCGAAGAGGCGCCCTTCCAGTCCAGCCTGCCTGCGTGCGAGCGGGCGGAACCGTTTGCTTAATTGGCGCTGTTGCCGTCCATGTCGGCACCGTCGCGGACTGCATCGGCCTTCATTTCGCCTTTGTCGCGAACCGCATCGGCGGTGGCGTCGGCGTTCATTTCCATATTGTCGGTCATGTTGTCGGCGTTGGCCTCGATCATGTCCGCGGTATCTTCGGCATTCTGCTCGATATTGTCAGCAGCCTGTTCCTTCGGCGTGTTGTTGCAAGCCGAAAGAGCGCCGACTCCAAGAGCAACGGCGAGAATGGTGGTGGTCTTCATTAGGTCTTCCCCTGTAGTTGGCAGGTTGTCCAATCCGAAAAAGCTGCGGACTTCCAGCACGGCAATACGCGTGACGAGCACGTCCTGTTCCGGATAGC